>NZ_JARVSS010000025.1:0-61504 GCF_030209095.1 Pseudomonas sp. lyk4-R2A-8 | reverse complement strand
GAAACCCCAATTGCGAGAGCAGTTGGGGTTTTGTTTTGGGCGCTCGAAAAGCGCCACGGGCGTCAGCGCGAGTACTGTTATCAGCCATTGCGCCTGCACACGCCTCGTCATTGCTGCGGCTTTACCGCTGTGGTCGACGTACGGTTCTCGGTCACGGCGATACACTGGTTTTCTCGTCTGATGAATAGGCACCGCCGAGTACCGTTGAAGAAATCGATGCAAAGTGTTTCTGCATTTTTGGTATGGTGCAGCACATTTTCACAGGGATTGATCTTTATCCGCAGGACGCGGCGTCGACCTTCTTCAAACGAGATGCTGTAGAAATGCCTGAACCCATACCTATCAAAGACCATGAAAAAGAGAATCGACTGGTCAACAAGCGCCTGCTCGCCTGCGCAGTGTTGGTCATGGGTATCACCTGCGCTCTGGTAGGGCGCATGTACTTCCTGCAAGTGGTGCAGTTCGACTACCACTCCACGATCTCTGAAAATAACCGTGTCCATGTGCTGCCCATCACTCCGACGCGTGGGTTGATTTACGACCGAAACGGCGTAGTGCTTGCCGATAACCGGCCCAGTTACAACCTGACCATTACTCGCGAGCGCACCACTGACCTCAAGAGTGAACTCGATGCCATCGTCAATTTGTTGCATCTACCCACTGAAGACCGTGCGTTGTTCGATAAGGCGCTCAAACAGGCGCGCCATCCTTTTGTCCCGGTGACACTGTTTTACGAGCTCACAGAAGAACAGATTGCCGTTCTGGCAGTGAATGAGTTCCGCTTGCCTGGGGTCGACGTCGAGCCACAGTTCGTCCGGCATTACCCCCTGGGGCCGCACTTTGCTCATTCCATTGGTTATGTAGGACGGATCAATGAGAAGGAGTCCAAAGCACTCGACTCGGTGGAATACCGCGGCACGCAGTCGATCGGCAAAACCGGGATCGAGCGCTTCTACGAGTCCGAACTCCATGGCCATGTAGGCTATGAAGAAGTCGAGACCAACGCTCAGGGCCGGGTGCTTCGCGTACTCAAACACACCGACCCGATCCCTGGAAAAAATATCGTCCTGAGCCTCGACGTCAAACTTCAGGAAGCAGCAGAGCAAGCCTTGGGTGATCGCCGAGGTTCGGTGGTTGCGCTGGACCCGCAAACGGGCGAAGTGCTGGCCATGGTCAGCAAGCCCAGTTTCGACCCGAACCTCTTCGTCACCGGCATCAGTTTCAAGGAATACGCTGCACTGCACGACTCCATTGACCGACCGCTGTTCAATCGTGTCCTGAGAGGCCTGTATGCGCCCGGCTCGACCATCAAACCCGAGGTGGCCATCGCCGGTCTGGACAGCGGGGTCGTCACCGCTCAAACCCGCGTGTTTGACCCTGGGTACTACCAACTGCCCGATTTTGACCACAAGTACCGCAACTGGAACCATAGTGGTGATGGCTGGGTTGATATGGATGCCGCCATCATGCGCTCCAACGACACCTACTTTTACGATCTGGCCCATAAGCTGGGCATCGACCGCTTGCATGACTATTTGGCCGAATTCGGCCTGGGGCAGAAAGTATCTCTGGATATGTTCGAAGAGTCAGCCGGCCTGATGCCGTCCCAGGCCTGGAAACGCGCCACTCGACGCCAACCATGGTTCCCGGGTGAAACCGTGATCCTCGGCATCGGCCAGGGCTATATGCAAGTCACTCCGCTGCAACTCGCCCAGGCAACTGCCTTGATCGCCAACAAAGGTGTGTGGAATCGCCCGCACCTGGCCAAAACCATCAACGGTGTACCGCCGGTAGACGAAAACCCCATGCCCAACGTCGTTCTCAAGAATCCGCGCGACTGGGAACAGGTCAACCATGGGATGCAACTGGTCATGCACGACCCACGCGGCATTGCGCGCGCGGCTGCGCAAGGCGCGCAGTATCGTATTGCTGGCAAGAGTGGTACTGCGCAAGTGGTGGCGATCAAGCAGGGCGAGCGCTACAACCGCGAGAAGACGCTTGAACGCCACCGTGATAACGCCTTGTTTGTAGGTTTTGCCCCGGCCGAACATCCGAAAATCGTCATTTCGGTCATGATCGAAAACGGTGAGGCCGGTGGTCGCGTTGCAGGCCCTGTGGTGCGGCAGATCATGGACGCCTGGTTGCTCGATCAGGAAGGGCACCTCAAGCCGCAATATGCGACACCGACAAAGGCCCCTGGAGATCCACGCGTCTGACTCATGCTTGCCATGTTTCCAATCTCTACGTCCTCATAGGCGAGCCATGGCCAGATGTGCGAAGTGGGCCTTACGCCTGGATCGTCGCTCCACCTTCAGATGTGACTTTTCAGGCTCCGCACTCGATAACGAATCCCCTTACAAAAGCAACTTCCATTCGGTGCGTCAGTCATATCGTAGAGTCAGGTAATGGACGGGTCATCATCATTGCTTACAACTTGAGGTTGCGCATTGTTTGATGTCACCTAGGGTCAATGGAGGAGGTGACTTATGCACGTATTAGATCGCATAGAGCGAAAAATCCTGCTCAATGCTTCACGTAAAAAAGTATGGGACGCGCTGACGAACGCCGAGCAATTCGGCAAATGGTTCGGTGTCGCCCTCGAAGGCAAAACCTTCGTCGAAGGTCAGATCATCGAAGCACCTATCACCTATCCCGGTTATGAACACGTGGTCTGGAAGGCCAGCATCGAGAAAATCCTGCCACAAACGTTGTTCGCGTTCAGGTGGCATCCCTTCGCCGTGGATAAAAATGTCGACTACGACAAGGAAACTCCGACCCTGGTGGAATTCACCATCGAGGACCATGCGCCGGGGATTCTGCTGCGTGTAGTCGAGTCCGGCTTCAATGCCGTACCTGAGGCGCGCCGGCAGAAGGCGTTCAAAATGAACTCCCGTGGCTGGGACGAGCAAATGGGCAATATCGAAAACTACCTCAAAAAATGACGCCGGCCATCGAGCCAACTACTCAAGCGTCTGACTAGGCAACCGTGAGCTATTGCCGGAATGATCACGACGGTCAACTGCGTTTAACAATGCGGGAACACCGAGTGGATGCGGCTTTAAGGCGAGGTCAGGTATAAAACCTGCTCGTCATGTGCATTACTTCACGCCCTGAGCCCTGTGCCGCGTAGAATCACCAGCTAAAAGCGATTCCTGAGGTGCGGCACGGTGGAGTTACAGCAGGGTTTTGTCCTGACCCGGCATTGGCGTGATACCCCGGCGGGCACGGAGGTCAGCTTCTGGCTGGCCACTGATCAGGGGCCACGGTTTATTCGCCTACCCGTGCAAACCTCGGTGATGTTTATCCCCGAGGCGCATCGCAAACCGCTGGATTGGCTGCTCAAGGGCGAGCGCGATATCGAATTGCGACCACTGCAACTGTGTGATTTCCATCATCGCCCCGTCCTCGGACTGTATACCCGCCAGCATCGCCAATTGATGGACCTGGAAAAACGCCTGCGGGCCGCAGGTGTCGATGTGTACGAAGGCGATGTACGCCCGCCGGAACGCTACATGATGGAACGTTTCATTACCGCGCCCGTCTGGTTCGACGGTACGCCGGACGGCACAGGCGCTCTGTCGGACGCGCAGATGAAACCCGCGCCGGACTATCGTCCGCCACTCAAGCTGGTGTCCCTGGACATCGAGACCACCGCCCAGGGCGACCTGTATTCCATCGCACTCCAGGGGTGTGGAGAGCGCCAGGTATACATGCTCGGGCCGCCCAACAAAAACGATGCGGTGGACTTCAAACTCGACTATTGCGACAGCCGCGCCCAATTGATCGAGCGTCTTAATGAATGGCTGGCAACCTACGACCCCGACGCCATCATCGGTTGGAACGTGGTGCAGTTCGATTTGCGGGTGCTCCATGAGCACGCCCAGCGCCTCAATGTGCCATTGCTGCTCGGGCGCGGTGACGAGGCCATGAGTTGGCGCGAGCACGGCAGCCGCAACCATTACTTCGCGGCGGCGGCGGGGCGCTTGATCATCGACGGGATCGAGGCGTTGCGGTCGGCGACCTGGAGTTTCGAGTCCTTCAGCCTGGAAAACGTTGCGCAAACCCTGCTCGGCGAAGGCAAGGACATCTCCACCCCGTACCAACGCATGGACGAAATCAACCGCATGTTCGCCGAGGACAAGCCTGCCCTGGCACGCTACAACCTCAAGGACTGCGAACTGGTCACACGGATTTTCGAGAAGACCGAGCTGCTCAAGTTCCTGCTGGAGCGCGCCAGTGTCACCGGCTTGCCGGCTGACCGTAACGGCGGTTCCGTCGCCGCGTTCACTCACCTCTACATGCCGCTGATGCACCGCCAGGGCTTCGTTGCGCCGAATCTGGGCGACAAACCGCCCCAGGCCAGCCCCGGCGGATTCGTCATGGACTCTCGCCCCGGTCTTTACGAGTCGGTGCTGGTCCTGGATTACAAAAGTCTCTACCCGTCGATCATCCGCAGTTTCCTGATCGACCCCGTGGGCCTGATCGAAGGCCTCAAACACCCCGACGACAGTGATTCGGTCGAAGGCTTTCGCGGTGCACGGTTTTCCCGCACACGTCATTGCCTGCCGTCGATCGTCGCGCGCGTGTCCGAGGGGCGTGAAGTGGCCAAGCGCGAACACAATGCACCGCTGTCCCAGGCGCTCAAAATCATCATGAACGCCTTCTACGGGGTGCTCGGCTCCAGTGGCTGCCGGTTCTTCGACACCCGCCTGGCCTCATCGATCACCCTGCGTGGTCACCAAATCATGCGCCAGACCCGCCAGTTGGTTGAGGCCCAGGGTTATGAGGTGATCTACGGCGACACCGACTCCACCTTTGTCTGGCTCGGCCGCGCGCACTCACAGGAGGACGCCAGTCGCATCGGCCAGGCGCTGGTCAGGCACGTCAACGATTGGTGGCGCGCGCACTTGAGCGCCGAGTTCGGCCTGCAGAGCGCCCTGGAGCTGCAATATGAAACCCACTTCACGCGTTTCCTCATGCCGACCATTCGCGGCGCCGAGGAGGGCAGCAAGAAGCGTTACGCCGGCCTGGTCGTGCACGGCGACGGCCGCGAAGACATGGTTTACAAGGGGCTCGAAACCGTGCGCAGCGACTGGTCGCCGCTGGCCCGAAAGTTCCAGCAGGAGCTTTACCGGCGCATCTTTCATCGTCAGCCGCACCAGGCGTATATCCGCGATTACGTGCAACGAACCTTGAGCGGCGAATTCGATGAGCTGCTGATCTATCGCAAGCGCCTGCGACGCCGGCTGGACGATTACGAGCGCAATGTGCCGCCCCACGTGCGTGCCGCGCGCCTGGCGGACGAGTACAACGACCGCCTGGGACGCCCGCGCCAGTACCAACGCGGTGGTTGGATCAGCTACGTGATCAGCGTCAACGGGCCTGAACCGCTGGAGGTGCGTCGGGCGCCCATCGACTACGATCACTACGTCACCCGCCAATTACAGCCGGTGGCCGATGCGATTCTGCCCTTTGTGAATGACGACTTCAGCACGTTGGTCGGCGGGCAGATGGGACTGTTCTAAAGCGCTTGCACTGAGCGGTCGCATGTCTGCACGCTTGGCCTTCTTCGACGCGCAATCAAGGAGAGTTCCCGATGTACACGCTCTACGGCACCGACGAGTCCGGCTCATGCATGATCGAAATTGCCCTGCAGCGTTGCGCAGTGCCGTGGCATCGGGTGGACGCCAGCTCCTGGCACGAAGGTGAGGGCAGCGATGCCTTGGCGCGCATCAACCCCCTCAAGCAGATCCCCACGCTGGTCACGCCGGACGGCCAGGTGTTAACGGAAAGCGCAGCCATTCTGATCCACCTGGGCCTGGCATTTCCCGATGCGCACCTGCTGAGTGGCGACCGCGCGCAGATCATCCGCGGCCTGGTGTACATCGCGGCCAATTGCTACTCGGCGATTGGCATCATCGACTACCCGCACCGTTGGTTGGGCGACGCGCCGGACGCAGTGCAGGCGCAACTGGTCAGCGGCACACGGCGTCACCTGCATCAGGCCTGGGTGATATTTGCCGAGCAGTTTGCCGAGCAGTTGTTTGCCGACAACGGTGAGCCGAATGCGCTGGGCCTCATGGCGGCGACGGTGTCGCGCTGGGACTCGGCGCGAGAGGCGTTGAGCGCCCTGGCGCCAGGCTTTGCACAAACGCTGGCGCGCGTGGATGCCGACCCCGTCGTGGCACCCGTGTTTGCCCGGCATTGGCCGCAGTGGAAGGTGTCGTAATGTTTCTGCAATCAAGCGAAACAATCGTCGTGACCCTCCTCAACCCCTTGCGTCGCGGACGTCCTGACCTACGCTTTCTCAAAGTGCTGTAGGAATCATCCTTGAATTTGACGGTCGCAGACATGAAACTCAAGAACCCTGCATGGAATTCAAAGGAGGTGCGCATGCTCATCCGGTCGCTGACCCTGGCTACCTTGATGGCGTTTACGGGGCCGCTGTTGGCGGCTGACGATATCAACCCGCTCAAACAGGACTTGGGCAAGGCCCGCCCGCTGGTGGTGGTAGAGCTTGATTCCGGCAACGATACGTTGGCCAAGCTCAAGAAGGCGCTGGACGAGCCGGCCACCAAGCAGTCCTTTGAAGAACGCAGCATGGTGTTCTACACCGTCAAGTTCGGCAGCATCGGCGCCGAAGGCGAGAAGTTCGCCAAAGACCCTAAAGACAACAAAAAACTCACCCCGCCGGAAACCAACGCCTTGATCCGCGCCCTCAAACTTGGCGCCGGCAGCGGTACCAAAGTGATCCTGGTCGGCAAGGACGGCGACAAGAAGCTCGAGAAGACCGTGCCACCGGATACCCTCGACCTCAAGGAATTCTTCAGCGCCATCGACCAGATGCCCATGGCCGAAAAGGAAGCCGCGGCGGCACCTGAGCCGCAACCAGCGGCACCTGCCCCGACGCCGGCCAAGGGCGCCAAGCCTGCCAAGCACGGTAGCAAGCCAACTGCGCAGCCATTGGACGATTAACCTCGCAAGGAGCGAGCACGCTCGCTCCCCACACCTATTCCTAGCGCCTGCGCACCGGAAACGGAAAATAGAAAAACCGCAGGGCCGCCACCCGCTTGATCACTTCCCCGATCAGCAATGGCACCACCACGGCCACCACAAATCCGATGCACGCCGCGGCAAAGTCATGCAGCCCGAGGCGCACCAGCAGGTCCACTGTCTTGTGCTGGATCTCGCCATGGAAGATCAACAGGAACAAGGTGGACTGGCCAATGTAGGTCATCACCCGCGTCAACAGTAGCGACGCCATGATCACCTTCGCAAGTGCCCAGCACAGATACACGCCGATCACCGCCAGCAGGCTGGTCCACAGCCAGTGATCGTAGCGACGCTGCGCCAGGTCCATGGTGGCATGGCTGTAGAGGAACACCGCGGCGAACAGCACCACCGACACCAGCAGTGTCAGCCAGGAACCGCCGTGGGTCCGCAGCCAATCGCGAAGTAGGTAACCATAAACAAAACACGCACTGCTGATCGGCGTGATGTCCAGGCTGAACGGCAGGCCGGGCAGCACCCAGGTGTGCTCGCCGATCGTGACCGGCAGTTGCCAGAACCAGGGCAGCATCCAGATGCCCAGCAGCAGCGGGACGATCATTACGGTGCAGCTCAGCGCCAGCGACAGGCGCTGGATCAGCCGCAGCAGCACCCAGCTGAACACAATCGCTACCCAGAAGTGCGGCAGGAACCATAGCGCCTGCCACGGTATGGTGCCCACCGTGGCATACAACACGCCACCGATGTCCGGCAGCAAAGGTTGGCCGCGCAGCACATCGCGCACGATCACATACACCAGCATGGTGAAAAAAAATGGTTTGAGCAGGCCGTCCGCCTTGCGCACCGCCATTTCCATAAACGGCTGTTCCGGTTTGAAAAACACCCCGGACAGGAAGAAAAACAACGGCAGCACAAACGATGCCAGGATCGGATACAACACGTCCGGCGATGTGGCGACGAACCAGCTGTGGGCATACACGATCACCAGGATGCCGATGCCTTTGGCGATGTCCATTTGAATCCAGCGATGTTTCACCTCAGTGCTCCCGTTCGATGACAGCAACTCATGCTTTACGCCACGGCTTGAGCCACAGCCCCATACCCAGCATCACTCCCGCGCCGGCCAGCGTGCTCAGCCCCAGTTGCAGCCATACCCCAGGCACCGGGAACAGCAGCAGCGCCGGCAGGCCCAGCAGCAGCGCACTGAGCAGCCAGTGACGAGCCCAGGGCAGAGCGTCGAGCAACGCCTGGCGCTGCATCAACAACAACGCCGTGCAGATCACGCCCGCCAGCGCGGCCAATGGGATGCCCGCCAGGCCAACCATAAACGGCAGGGCGCCCAGCAGCAGTACATTGACCAGGCTGCCCAGCAGCTCGCAGCGCAGCGGCTGGCGAGTGTCGCCGGCGGCGTAGGCGTAACGCGCGAGCAGGGCATTCCATGCGCCGAACACCAGCGGTACGGCAAACCAGGCCAGCAGCAGCGGCAGCGGCGAACCCAGCGATTGGCTGGGCAGCAGCAGCGCCACCAGGCTCGGCGCGGCGGCGACCAGGCCGACGCCCGCCGGCAGGGTCAGCACGCTGGCGGTCTGCAGGCCGCGCTTGAGCAGGGCCAGGCGCTCATCGCCCTGGCGTCGGCTCATCATGCCCAGCAGCACCTGATTGAGGCTCATCAGCGCAATCAGCGGCAGGTTCATCAGCTTGCGCGCCAGGTTGACCCACGTCACCGCGCCTTCTCCCAGCAGTGACGCCACCAGGCGCTCGATCAAGGCCAGGCCCTGGCTGGCGCCGTTGCTCAGCAGCAGCGGGCCGATGCGCTGGCCCAGTTCCCGCAGCGGCGCAGCGCTCAGTTGCCAACGCCACGGGCGCCAACCCTGGCGCCAGATCGACGGCAGCAGTGCCAGCGGCATCAGCAGGCTGCCGGCCAGGCACGCCAGCGCCAGTGAGTGCGGCTGTGTGGCGCTGCCCGCGACGGCGAGGTAAGTCACCGGCGGCAGGTTGAACAACAACGAGCCCAGCCCCGCCAGCACAAAGCGTTCGCTGGCCTGCAAGGGAATGCTGAACAGGGCGTGCAGCAGTAATCCCGGCACGCACCACGCGACGATCTGCAGGTTATTGGCGGCCAGAGCCGTGGCGCTGTTCGCCAATCCAGGCCCCAGCACCTGCACCAGCCAGGGGGCCAGCCACATCAACAGCAGGCTGGTCAGCAGCGCAATCAACAGCAGGGCCGGAAACAATACCGCCAGCCAGTCCAGTCGCTCGCGCTCCTTACGCGCCAGGTACAGCGGCAGTGCGGCGGCGCTCAGCACGCCGCCGGCCAACGACATGCGCAGCGCTTCGGGCAGGAACAACGCGATCAGGAACGCATCGCTGCGCTCGCCGGCGCCCCACGCCGCCACCAGCAGCCACTCGCGGGCAAATCCCAGGCACAGGCCCAGCAAGGTTGCCAGGGTCAGCCACGCGGCGGAGCCGAGCATCAGAAGGGCGCACCATCAATCAGCGGTTTACCGTGCGCCACCCGCTTGACCTGCGGCACGCGCGCCGGGAACAGCCGCCGGGCCTCCAGCACATTGATCCCCACCATCAGCCAGAACAGCGCCACCATCACCACCGCGAAACTGAAGTAGTGGTCGAACAGGCCGCTGACCAGCGCCGACAGGATGCCGGCGGTGGTGCCGAGCCACAACGCATTGTCCTTGGTCAGGCGGATCGGGCCTTTATCCGGGCGTGCCTCGCGCCACCAGCGCATCGTCACCGCAACAAACAACAGCATGCCGGCCAGGCCGATCTTGTAGATGTAGTTCAGCCACAGGTTGGAGATCCCCAGCAGGTGCGAACCGGGCACCGGTGGGTCGGCCTTGAACCCGATGCCCAGGGGATAGGAGGCCACCGCCTGCGGGAACATGCGGTACTCGTCGAAGCGCACCTCGGTACTCGCATTGCTCGAGGAAAAGATGGTTGCCAGTCGGTCCTGCAGCGGTGGATAGGCGAGCACCAACGCCACGGTCAGCGCCGCGCCGATCATCAGCAGGCGCCCGGTGTACGGCACCCGTCGAATGGCCATCCACATCAACACCAATGCCAGGCTCACCATCGCCCCACGGCTGCTCGCCAGCAGCAACGCCGCCGCACCCAGACATGCCACGCCCAGGCCGAGCGCGCGTCTCCAACCTTGCTCGGTCATGCCGAAGCAGAACGCCAGCGGCAGCAGCAAGGCCATGATCCCGCCGATGGCGTTCGGGTGGGTCCAGGGCGAACCCATGCGCGAGGACATGGCTTCCAGGCCGAACTTGAGCATGTCGAAGTTGGCGTAGTTGAACATTGCCAGAATCGGCGCAATGCCGGCGCCGGAGCGGGTGCGCACGAACACTGCGATCGACAGCAGCAGCATCGCCAGGGTGCCCAGCAGCAGGGCGATCACCAGCGCCTCGCGGTGTTTACGTTCCACCAGCAGCCTGGCGGCGAGAAACACCCCTGACAGGTTCAACAACCAGCGCAGCCAGTTGGCCACGCCGCTGGTGTCGGCCTGGACGGTGACCTGCCCCACAATGAAGGGAAACACGCTGAACAGCATCAGCCACAGCAGCATCTGGTCGGTGGGCCGCGTCGCCAGGCTCGGCGTGGCCGGCAGGCGTGACAGAAAGCTGTGCCACACAATCGCGCCCCAGGTCAGGGCCAGGATCGCTTCGCTGACCGTGCTGCGAATGCCGAGATTGACCGTGGAGTACGGCATGAACGTCGCCATCCCCGCAAACAGCAGCAAGCCCCACAGCGGGAACCGCAGGATGGTCACTACGCCCGCCAGGCCGATCACCGCCAGGAATGCCTTGGCCGGGGACAGCAGCAGGGCCAGGGCACCAAACAGCAGGCCGAAGAGAATCGCGACGAGACTGGCCAGGTTCACTTTCACTTCAGTTCCTCGATCAGTTCGCCCAGGCGCTGGCGATAGGCGTGGTGATTGAAGCGCTCGGCCCACAGGCGGCGTTGTTCGGGCGAGTCCTCGGCGGGCCGCACGCTCAGGGTGAGCATCAACTGCATCAGCGCCGGACCGTCGGTGGGAGAAAAGCGCGGCGCAGTGGGTGGCGTGATTTCATCCAACGAGGTGCCGCTGGCCACCGCCACCGGGGTGCCCACGCTCAGCGCCTCGATCACCGGCAGGCCGAAGCCCTCGGCGTACGAGGGTTGCCACAGGCGTTCGGCGTGGCGATACAGCGCATGCAACTCGGCATCCGACACGCCGTTCAACGCCCGAATCCCCGGCAGTGCGCGCTGGGCTGGCGGCAAATGCTCAAGGCTGCCCACCAGCACCAGTTCCGGTACCGCAGGTGACTGGCGTCGCGCCTGCTGCCATGCCTCCACCAGAAACGGCACGTTCTTGCGCAACTCGCGGGTGCCTACCAACAGCCAGTAGCGCGCGGGCAGTTGGCGCGCCGTGAGGTCGGCGGCCAGCGCGCTAAACCCGTCGACCTGATTGGGCAGCACGCGAATCTTGCCGGTGGCCTTGGGGAACAGCCGCGCGGTCTCGTCCGCGCTGTACCGCGACGGCGTCCACACGCGGTCGGCACTGTGCACCGCGTAGGCAATCGACAGGCGATCGCTGGTCTTGTAGATCAGCGCCTTGAGACGATTGGCGTGGTAGTTCTGCAAGGTGATCTGGAACAGGTCGTGCAGCAGCACCACGGTGCGCAGGCCTTGTGGCTTGGGCGGCAACGGCAGGCCCATGTTGAACGTGCTGATATACAGGTCGATATGCTGCTCGCGCAGCGCACGCGGCAGAAAGCCGGCCTCGAAGCGCAGGCGATTGTGCGGCTGGTGCATCGCGGTCTTCGCGCAGCCCCAGACAGGGCAGTGGGCCTGCAAGCGGGTTTCATCGCCCAAGGGCGCGACGGTGAAGCGCTCCAGTTCGATCTCCGGCAGCGTGTACAAGGCGCTTTCCAGCGCATACACCTGGCGACTGATGCCCGATTGCGGCGAGGTGCCAACGGTGCGGTAATCCAGGCCTACACGCATGCGGGCTCCTCGTGGGGGTGCGGCGCCAGGGCGGCATACACCTGCTCCAGCTGGCTGGCGGCAACGTTCCAATCATGGGCGCGGCGCACATAGGCGCGGCCCGCTTCGCCCATCGGCACGGCGGCTTCAGGGTGCTGCAGCAGACGTACCACGGCATTCGCCAGGCCGCCGGCGCTTTGCCCGCCGAGGTAGTCCAGACCTTCCACCAGATCCAGCCCCGACACACCTTGCTCGGTGCTCGCCAGCGGCAGGCCGGCGGCCAGGGCTTCCAGCACCTTGAGCTTGGAGCCGCCACCGTGGCGCAGCGGCGCCAGGAACACCGAACAGCGAGATTGCAATTGCAGCAGGTCGGGCACAAAGCCTTGCCATTCGATACGCGGGTCCGGCCAGCGCTCGCGCCAGCTGCCGGGCATGCCGAAGCCGCACACGCTCATGCGCGCCTCGGGGCAGTGCTCCCAGACCTTCGGCAGAATCTCTTCCAGCGCCCACTCGATAGCATCCACATTGGGTGCATATTCATAGTTGCCCAGGAACAGCACACGCTGGGTCGCAGGGTCCGAACGCGCGCCGGCGAAGTGCGCGCAGTCCACGCCGTTGACCACCACCGACAGCGGTTTGCCGGCGATGGTTTCCAGCACTTGGGCGTCGCTGGTGGTAACGGCCACCACCTGGGCGGCCTGGCGCATCACCCGTTGTTCCCAACGCTGGTAGCGCCATTGGTCATAGCGGATAAACGGCAGCGACCAGCGCGGCAGCCGGTCATAGGTGGCGGCACCGAGGGCCGACTCTACGTTGTGCTCGGTCAGCACGAAGGGTTGGCACTGACGCGCCAGCGCCTGTTCATAAGGCTGGAAGGTATAGGAATGTTCGATCTGCACCACGTCCCAGTGCTCGCTCAGTAACTGCTCGAAGCGCGCCTGCAGCGCTGCCGACAGCCCGTTGACACTGGCCAGCAGCGGGTAGGGTGCGAACAACCCTGCCAACAGGGTCGTGAAGCTGCGCAACGGGCGGCGGGGCAGGATGATCACCTGTTCAAGAAACGCCTCCAGCACCTGGCGGTCGGGGGGCGCCACCGGGTGTTTGTCGTGCAGCAGCAGGGTGATCCGGTGTCCGCGCGCGGCCAGGCTGCGCAGCAGGTGGAACTGGCGCGTCTTGCCGCCGCTGGTGGCGGGCCAGGGCGAGTAGGGCAGGATCCATAAAATGCGCATGGCCGTTTCTAATCCCATAACAGAATTTGCAGGTTCGGCTTGACCGGTACGGTCAGCCCTTGAGCGCCGGTGACCGGGGTTTGGGTGCCGCGCAGCGGGTCGTATAACGTGGCGCGGGCCAAGCCGGGCAAGTGCGCGTTGCCGCCCTGGGCCGACCAGAAAAACCACAGCCTGCGCCCGTCGGCGCGCGTCCAGGCGATGCTGAACAGGCCGTCGGGCAAGCGGTCGGCGCCGGGCGGGTCGGCGGGAGTGAGCCTGGGCCCGCTGACGTCGAGGAAATTTTTCAGTGCGGTATAGACCGGCTTGGGATTGGCGTCGATGTCCAGCAAGCCGTAGGACTGGTCCCGCACGCTGGCGCGTTGGTCGAGGTCGCTCAGGGTAAACAGGAAGATTCTGTCGTAGTCCAGCGCGCTCATCAGTGCCAGGCGCCGTACCACGTAGTCGGCCTGGGCCTGCGGGCTGATGATGTCCTGAGCGTCCTTGGGCCCCTTGTAGGTCGACCAGCCCCACTCGGTGCTCCATAAAGTCTGGACCCCGCTGCTCCGCAAAGCCTGGTTGAGCTGGGTAGTCTTGGCGATAAAGTCGAGGTTGGCGGGGTCGTTGCCTTCGGGCAATTGGGTGTAGGGGTGGTAGGACATCACCGTGTTCAGGCTTGCCACCCCCAGCGCACCGAGCGCCTCGAGCATGGACTGGCCGTTGGGCATTTCACTGAAGAACGCCATGCCGGCGGCCACCACCGGTTTGCTCGGGTTGACCGTGCGCAGCGCCGTGGCGGTGACCGTCAGCAGCCTGGCATAACCGGCAGGGTCCGCCACCGGGCGCCAGAAGCCCAACAGGTTCGGTTCGTTCCACACCTGCCAGGCGTTCACGCTGGGGTAGCGCTGGGACAACAACAGCATGCGGTTGGCGAACACGTTCGGGTCTTTGGGCGGGTATTGGTCCTGGTAGGGCGCGCCGGCCGGTGCAGTGGTCGCGAACGGCGCGGACCCGACGAGGTAGAACACCGACTTGAGCTGATTGGCCTGCAGCTTCTGCACCAACTGATCCAGGGTAGCTACCTGATATTGGCCCTCAACGGGCTCCAGCTGGTCCCAATGCAAATCCAGGCGCACCCACTCCAACCCCAGCGCCTTGAGGCGATCGATCTGCTTCTGATAGCGCTCGGGGCTGAACCACAGGAACTGCGCGTTCACCCCCAGGAAATCCTTCCATACCACCACCTTGCCGGCCTTGAGCACATGGCTTTCGGCGTCCGCCTGGCGGCCCCAGAAAAACCCCGTCAGGCCAAGGGCGACGATCACGGTCAGCGTAGCGAAGTAGGTGCGTTTACGCGCCATGGCGAGCTCCTGCGATGGCTTGGTCAAACAGTTCGATGAATGTGCCGGCGGTCTTGGGCCACAGGCGCTCGCGCCCGATTTCGCCGGCGCGCTCGGCCCAGTCCCTGGCCAGCAGCGGTTGGCGCGCCAGTCTCAGGAGCTGCTCGCCCAGCGCGGCCACATCGCCTTCGGGGTAGATGGCGCCGTTGCCGCTGGCGACTTCCTCGGCAAACGCACGGGCATCGGAGGTGATTGCGCCGCGCCCACAGGCCGTTGCCCAGGACAGCGCGCCACTGGTGCCGCGCTGGCGCCCCAGCAGGCCGAGTTTTTTCGATTCGCGATAAGGCAGCACCATGACGTGGTGAGCCTGGATCGTCTGGGCGATCTGGTCAGCCGGCAGGTTCAGTTGCCAGTCGACGGCATCGGCCAGGCCCAGTTCGGCGATCTGTCCCTTGAGCTGTTCCAGGTAGTTGCCGCCCGCGCCGAAGGCCATTTCCGGCGCCGTGCCACCGGCCAGGGTCAGGCGCACCCGCTTGCGCAGCTGCGGGTCTTGATTGAATACGTCCGCCAGCGCCTGAACCAGGTCTTCAATGCCCTTGCCTCGGTAGATAAACCCGAAGTACAGCAGGCGCAGAGGCTCCAGAGGCGGCAGCGCAACCGGGTCGATGGCCAGATTGGCATGGTTGATCACCGCCACTTTGCCGGCGGGCAGTTGCATGCGCTGGCTCAGGCATTCGGCCCCCAGGCGCGTAAGGGTGATCAGCCGCGTCAGGCCCTGGGCGACCTGGCGTTCTTCGCGCAGGGTCAACGGATCGGCCAGCACCACCGCTGCCTGGGGCATCGGGCTGGGCAGGCGTTCGAGCAGGTTCAACGGAAACGGCAGTTGTTCGCGTCGCCACACCATCCGCTCTGGGTCGTGCACGGTGGCGGTCAGCGGCAATAGCGGACAGGCCTTGCGCAGTTCACGCAAGGCCAGGAATTCCCCCAGCCGGCCGCCGCCCAGCTCGGCATGGACCAGGTTCACGCTGTGCCAGTCAAAGGCGGCGATGGCCGACCTGATGGCCTCGCTGTTGCCCGCCACGCCCGCCAGCGGTGTCAGCACCGTCACGCCGAGTGCTTGGAGTGCCGTGCGAAAATGGTTCGCGTAGTCGGCGATCCCGTTTTTCTCCGGCGGCAACGGCGCGAGCAGGGCGATACGCATCAGAACGCTCCCCGGTATTTGGCGATGGTCTTGAGCACCTTGGACGGCACCTCGAACTTGCGCCGGTTGATAATGATGCCGTCGACTTTGCCAAACGCAGTGTTGAGGATCGACAGCGCATGCTCGACCACCGGCACCGTGCTTTTCTGGGCTTCCACCACCAGTGCAATCAGGTCGGCGCGGCGCAGGGCGACAAACGCATCACGGTTGTCCAGCAGGGCCGAGGCGTCCAGCAGCACCACTTCACCGGGCGCCGCCGGTTCAGCACCGCCGACCCGCGCGTTGATGCCGTTCTCGTCCAGCAACTGACGTAGTTGTTCAACCACGAACGTCACCCCTTCGCCATGCCGTGCCGAGGTGAGCCCCAGGGTCAGGCCCTGTTCGGCGATGCGGTCCGGGCGCAACAGGCTGTAGAGGCGGTAGATGCTCGCATTGAAGGCGTTGGTGCTTTGCGCGGTGCTGGTGTCCAGCTCCGGCAGGGTCGTCCACAGCGGCAGGCCGAACTTGCGCTCCACCAATCCGCCGTCGTGGATGCGCTGGTCCAGCAAGTAGCACAGGTAGACCACCAGCAGTCCTACAACGATGGCGAATGGAATCGCCAGCATGAGCATTACCAGGGTTTTGGGAAAAATGCGCCCGGGGTTGAGGGTGGCTTCTTCGATTACGGCGATATTGCTGATCTGGCTGTTGTCCAGCTCACGGTCGATACGTGATTTTTCCAGATTGTCGACGTACAGCGCGTAGTTACGCTCGGTGGCGCTCAGTTCGCGGGCCAGACGGGTCAGTTCCGGTTCGATTTCCAAGGCTTGCTTGCGCTGGCCTTCGAGGTTGGCCAGTTGTTTCTGTTGCTGAGTCAACTGAGTGCGCAGGGCGCGGTTGTTGCTCGACTCATCCAGCAGCACCCGCTGCAAGTGAATTTCCAGCGTGTTCGGCGCGCGGTTCTCGGAGCTTTGCACCGTGTTGCTTTCGCTGGCGACCTGGGCCTGCATCGCCTTGATCGACGCATCCAGAGCTTTGACCGGAGGCGCGTTGTCGGTGTAGGTGCGCATCATGTCGGCTTTTTCCAGCAGCTTCTGATTGAGCAGGCGGCGCAGGTCCTGCTGCTGCGGGTTCAGTGCGATCTGGCGTACCGTGGTGACTTCCTTGGGCTGGCTCTTGAGCTGGTTGCGGGTGCTCTCGATGGCGCTGTCGGAAGAGGCGATCAGGCGCGTGGTATTGAACACTTCGCCACGCAGCACGTTGATGCGCTCGGACAAATCCTCCAGGCGATCGGTGATGCTCGCCGCGCCAATCTCATTCAAGTGCGTGAGAATCTGCTGTTTGTAGCTCTTGATTTCGGTGGCGCTGTTGGACACCTGCCCCTCGTAGAAGGCATACAGGCTCTTGCGCCCCAGGGCCTGGGTGCGTTCGTTGATGTAGGTTTCGACCCAGTGCTTGACCACCTCCTGTGCGACCTGGGGGTCGCCCCAGGTGAAGGTAATGTCCATCACCGTGGAGCCGGCGGCGTGGCTTACGTCAAAATTTTTCTCCAGGCTGGCAGCGAGGCGCTCGACCGGCGTGGTTTTCTCGACGACACCGACGGTTTCCAGCACCACGCGCAAACCGTCGAACACCGCGCCGATGGTGCTCTTGACGTAGTACTTGATGCGCTTCCAGGCACCTTCCGGCGGCGGCGCGTTGTCGAGCACTTCCAGGTAGTGCTCGGCCACGGCGCGCACGATCGGGCGGCCGGTCAGCAAGCGCTCTTCGTCGACGATCGGGTCGCGCTGGGTGCTGGGCATCACCAGGGCCTGGCGATTGCTGATCTCGATCGGCAACGTCGAATCACGCCCGGGCTTGACCAACAGGCGCGCGGTGGATTCGTACTTGGCCGGAAGCAGGAACGCCCCCAGCAGAATGATCACCAGCGCGGCGATGGCCGCCAGCTTGAACTCGCGGCGGAAAATGAAGAACAGGCGCAGAAGATCGCGAAAAGAACGGATCTCGATCATGGGATGTCGCTCCTTTTAATTGCTGCCGCCGCTGGTGCGCGTGTAGTTGTAGCCGACGCCAATGGACTTGGTGAACGGAATCAACTGGTTCAGGTAGGTATCCACGCCCTGGATGCGCTCGCCCACATTGGACTTGGGCACGAACACCACGTCGCCGCGTTGCAGGTGCACCGGTTTGCGTCCATTGGGACCGGTCTTGAGCAACTGGCTGAAGTCCAGGAAGTACGCACGGTAGGCGCCCTGGGCGTCTTCGCGCAGCAGGGCGACCATGCTGGCGTCGCCCGCCGGGTTGATCCCGCCGGCACCGACGATGGCCTGCTCCAGGGTGTTGGCCGTGGCGATCTGCACCGCGGTCGGGTTGTTCACCGCACCGCCGACGATCACCGAGTTGCCCGGCGCCTGGTTGATATTCACCGTCACGCGCGGCTCGCGATAGGTCGGCGCGAGCTTGTTGGTCAGCTCGGTGGCCAGCTCCGACGGTTGGCGCCCGGCGACCTGGATCGGCCCCAGGAACGGGTAGTTGATCTTGCCGTCGGTTTGCACGGTGTACAGCGTCAACTCGTAGATAGTGCTGACATTGAACGCCGACAGCGTGGGCATCTCGCCGGCGTCGCGCACGATGCGCAACTGGTCGCCGATGCGGATGCGTTCCACCGCCGGCGGCAACTGCGCCAGTTGATCGAGGGCGCGCTTGCCGTCCTCGACGGTCTTGTCATCCGGGGGCTCGATGCGTGCCGGTGTATTGCAGGCGGCCAGGGCCATCACGGCCAGGGCGAGCACGGTGCTTTTCATCAAGGGGGACGTCCTGTGGGTCATGCTGCTCACCTCCAATACCCGGGAAACATGCTGATGCGTCGCTTGAGAGACACAGGCAGGTGCCGCTCAAGATGGCCCAGCCGGTAACCCAGCAATTTGAATGCACTGCGCACCAATACCTCGGGCGCTCTGTGAAGCGCACCGGCCTTGCGCAAGGCGGTCAGTTCCGCCATTACATAGCGCTTGCCTTCGCCGCCGGCGTCGCCAAAAGCTTGCCGGATCCATGGCTCGCGGCCATAGAACACGCCGATGTCGAAGTAGCGGTGAAACTCGTCCATGAGCGAGTAGTCGTGGGAGTGATATACCAACGACGTGGCCGCATAGCGCACCTTGTAGCCGTCGAGCAGCAGGCGCGCCGCGACGTAGGCATCTTCACTGCCGATGACGTCGACGGGGAAACCGCCCACGGCGTGCAGCGCACTGCGTCGGTACACGGAAAACGAGTCGGAGCTGAAGCAGGTCTTGATCCCCAGCTCCGGCGCGTCGGCCAGGCTCTTGCTGCGACTCAGGGGCGGATAGTTGAAGTGCCGCGACTGCGCCCCCAGCACACCGGCGTCGGGGTGCGGCAACTGGCGACCGTAGGCAACACCGTTGAGCGGGTCCTGGTGCAGCTCATCGAGCAGGTTGGCAAAGGTCTCTGCAGACGCGGGGATGGCGTCCTGGGTCATCACGATCAATGCATCGCCGCCTACCTGTTCGCTGGCCCAGCGCCGGGTGCCGCCGTGATTGAAGGTGCGCGCATCGATCACTTCGACCCGCGCGCCGAATGCGCGAAAGCGCGCCACGGTGTCATCGCTGGAGGCGCTGTCCACCACCAGCATCTCGTCCGGTTGCAGCGTCTGCATCTGGAGCGCCGGCAGCAACCGCGCCAAGTGACCGGATGCGTTACGGGTCGGAATGATCAGTGCGGTGCGCATGTCATTTTTTCACGTCGGCCGGGGCGCGGCCGTAAATATCATCGAAGCGCACGATGTCGTCCTCGCCCAGGTATTCGCCGCTCTGTACCTCGATCATCACCAGGTCGATGATGCCGGGGTTGGTCAGCCGATGTTTGTGCCCGGCGGGGATGTAGGTGGATTCGTTGGCGTTGATCAGGAATTCGCGTTCGCCATTGGTAATCTGCGCCGCGCCGCTGACCACCACCCAGTGTTCGCTGCGGTGGTGATGCATTTGCAGCGACAGCGAGGCCAGGGGCTTGACCACGATGCGCTTGATTTTGAAGCGGCTGCTTTCCTCCAGCACCGTGTAGGTGCCCCACGGCCGCGTGACGGTACGGTGCAGGCTGTACGCCGGATGATTCTGGCGCTTGAGTTCGGCGACGATGTAACGCACATCCTGGCTGCGGTGGGCGTCGGCGATCAGCAGCGCGTCGGGGGTGTCGACAATGATCAGGTCGCGCACGCCGACTGCCCCGAGCACACGCTTGGGCGAGTCGATGTAACAGTCGTGTACGTCATGCAAAATCGCTTCGCCATTGACTTGGTTGCCATGGGCATCGTTGGGCGTGAGCTGACGCAACGCCTCCCAGGAACCGATATCGCTCCAGCCGATATCACAGGGGATCACGGCCACCTTGGTGGACTTTTCCATCAGCGCCACGTCGATGGAAATATCCGGTGCATTGCCGAACGCGTCCGCGTCCAACTCACGCTGGCGCGAGGTGGTGTTCTGCAAGCTCTGGCTGTGTTCCAGCGCGGCGCGACCGGCGTGCAGCACATCGGGCGCGTGGGTGGCCAGTTCTTCCACCAGCGTGCTGGCGTTGAAGCAGAACATGCCGGCGTTCCACAGGTGTTGGCCGCCGTCGAGGTAGGCCTGGGCGGTAGCCTGGTCGGGTTTTTCGACGAAGCGTTTGACGCGGTTGCCATAGGTGAGCGCTTCGCCTTGCTCGATATAGCCAAAGCCGGTTTCCGCATGGTCGGGCTGGATGCCGAAGGTCACCAGGTAACCGGCGGTGGCCAGCTCGCGGGCCTGGACCACCGCCTCGGCGAACGCGACTTCATTGAGAATCAGATGGTCCGCCGGCATCACCAGCAGTTGCGCCGCATCGCCGAAATGCTCTTGCACATGCAACGCCGCCACCGCAATGGCCGCCGCCGTGTTGCGCCCGAAGGGCTCCAGCAGCAGGTCCAGGGGCAGGCGGGCTTTGTTCACCCCGCGATAGTCATCAAGGGTGCGAAACAGCAGGTCGCGGTTGGTCACCGTGAGCACGCTTTGCACGTCGGGCAGCCTGGCGGCGCGCTGGAAAGTTTTCTGCAGCAGGCTCTGGCCGTCACGCATGCGCATGAAGGGCTTGGGCATGTTCTGCCGCGACACCGGCCACAGCCGTGTGCCCGAACCACCGGAAATGATGCAGGGGATTAATCCGTTGAGGGTATTCATCAATAGACTTCCTTGGTGGAAAGGACGGCCGGGACCGTCATGAAAACGATGTACAGGTCAAACCACACCGACCACTTGGAGATGTATTCCAAGTCGTACTCGACACGTTTCTGGATCTTGAACAGGGTGTCGGTTTCCCCGCGATACCCATTGATCTGTGCCCAGCCAGTGATGCCCGGCTTAACGCGATGACGCGAACTGTATTCGCTGACCGCCACTTCGAAGGGAATGCCCGCCGCCTTGGTCGCCGTGGCATGCGGGCGCGGGCCGACCATGGACATGTTGCCCAGCAGCACATTGAACAGCTGCGGCAGCTCGTCGATGCTGGTCTTGCGGATGATGCGCCCCACGCGGGTGATGCGCGGGTCGGCGCGGGTGGTCTGGCGCTCGGCGGTGAAGTCGCTCTGGTCGGTATACATCGAGCGGAACTTGAATACCCGAATCTCGTTGTCGTTGTAGCCGAAACGGTTCTGGCGGAACAGCACCGGGCCCTTGGAGTCGAGCTTGATCGCAATCGCGGTTACCAGCATCACCGGCGACAGTGCCACCAGCGCCAGGCTGGCCAACAGCACATCCTCGCAGCGCTTGATCACCGGCGACCAGCCGCGCAGGGGCAATTGCGAAGTGTTGAACATCAGGATGCCGCCCACGTCGGTGATGCGGCTGTGGCCGTAGCGCAAGGCTGCCATGTCGGGCACCAGCATCACATTCACCGACATTTGCCGCAGACGGTTGACCAGGCCGTGGATACGTTGCTCGGCGGCCCACGGCAGGCAGATCATCACTTGGTTGACCTGCTCGGCGCGGATCAGTTTTTCCAGGTCGCGGGTATTGCCCAGCAGGGGCAGGTTGCTCAGTTCCTTGGGGATGCGCTCGGTGCGGTCATCGATAAAACCCACCAGGCCGGAGCGAATATCGCCGTTGCGCTGCAGGTGCTCGGCCACATGCACAGCGGTGTCGGTAAAGCCCAGGATCACTGTGCGTTGCAGGTATTTGCCCTTGCGCATCAGGTTGCGGTACAGGCGCAGCATCAACAGGCGTTCCAGGCAGAACAGCCCCAGGCTGGCGATGTACCACGTCACCAGGTTGCGCGGCGTCAATTGCGGAAACATCTGCAGGATCTGGTACATGAACAGCAGGATGCAAAAGGCCGCCGACCAGGCCTTGATCTTGGTTTTCAGGCGCATGCGGTTGCTGAACAATTCTTCGGAGTAGATACCCAGCGCCTGGAACAAAATGATGGTCAATGCCGCGAAGAACACCAGCAGGCCCAGAAAGTGCGTGCGCAGTTCAGGCGCCATCGGCTCCAGGAACAGCACCAGCACCAACGGCGGCAAGATGGCCGACAGACCATGGATCAATTTGACGAAAACAACAAAAAACTCAACGAAACCGGCACGCGTTAAAAACAGGCTGTCGACGGACGACTTCTCTCGCATAAAACATCCCTCATTGCACACCAGACGCAAGTATTCGGTGTTAAAGCAATGAGCTGCTTCAATGCAAAAACCGAACAACTGAACGCTGGTTAATACGCAACTATCAATTCAAACGAGGCTATCCATTTGAAGGGAATTTGCGGGCGTAACGACTAAAGGATTAATTCCAAAATATGCTGGTCAATGAATTGACGGTGGTGCGGATCGGCATGCTAGACGTGTTAAGCAGTCTGATTTTCGACATTTTATTGACTTTCCTTGTCCGAAACACTTCGTCTACTGGGTGTGTTTTTGAGTGTAGAAACAAATGTGGGATTTTTCCTGCTTAACGGTAAAAGCTTTTTTAAGAGGAGGGGGGGAAGGGGGACAGAGGAAGGTTATCTACACCGTTCTAAAACACTGAGACATAACTCTGTGGTGAGCCCGCTCACCACAAAAACGTCATTTTTCCTGGTCATGTTTTCACGGGTGGGTATATAGCGAAGGTGTCATTAAGAGGCTCGCTCGCCATCTTCGCGACAAGCGAGCCTGAGACACGCTGAAAAACCCTCAGCCCAGACGCGCAGCCGCGCGCGCGGTGATTTCGGCGCGGGTCTTGCGCGATTCGACGGTGCGTTTGTTGGCTTCGTCCAGCACCGCCTGCGGGGCGGTGTCCGGGCGGCCGGCGTTGAAGGGCGGGGCTGGGGCGTATTCAAGCTGCAACTGCACCAGTTGTGCAGCCGCCGGGCTGTACAGTTCTGCCGCCAGGGTCAGGGCGAAGTCGATGCCGGCGGTGATGCCGCCACCGGTCAACAGGTTGCCGTCGCGTACCACGCGACCCTGCACCGCGATGGCGCCGAGCGGGGTGAGCAGGTCGTGATAGGCCCAGTGCGTGGTGGCCTTGCGACCGCGCAGCAACCCAGCCGCGCCGAGCACGAGCGCGCCGGTGCACACCGAGGTCACGTAACGTGCGGTATCGGCCTGGGCCTTGAGGAAGTCCAGGGTCACCGGGTCTTCCATCAGCGCACCAACACCCGAACCGCCGGGCACGCAGATCACATCCAGGGCAGGGCACTCGGCATAGGTCATGGTCGGAGTGAACACCAGGCCGGTGCTGGAGGTGACCGGTGCCAGGTCTTTCCACACCAGGTGCAGCTTTACGTCCGGCAGCGAGCCGAGTACGTCATACGGCCCGGTGAGGTCCAATTGCTGGATGCCGGGGAACAAAACAAAACCGATGTGCAGGGTCATCAAAAGCGCTCCGAGATAGGGGTGGACGGCTTCACTGTAGAGGCCTAGGCTTTGGCGAATACGCCATTGAACCCACTAATCACGCCAATCATGTCCAGAACCGTTCATGTTCTCGCTTTCCCCAATGCCCAAGTGCTCGATGTCACCGGGCCGTTGCAGGTGTTCGCCTCCACCAATGACCTGGCGCGCCAGCGCGGTTTGCCGTTGCCTTATGCCGTGTCGGTCGTCGCAGCTCAAGCGCAACCGGTGGTGACGTCCGCCGGCCTGGCGCTGGTGGCCGAGCCGTTGCCCGCCGCCGATGCACCGTGCGACACCTTGGTCATTGCCGGCGGCTGGGGGGTATACAACGCCGCCGATGACCCGGCGCTGGTGGCGTGGGTGCGCGACAAGGCGCGGCATACCCGGCGCATAACCTCGGTGTGCACCGGCGCGTTTCTGTTGGCTGCCAGTGGACTGCTCGACGGTTGCCGCGTGGCGACGCACTGGACGCGTTGCGAGGAGTTGGCGAAGCGCTTCCCGTCGCTGACGGTGGAGACCAATCCGATTTTTATCCAGCAAGGTTCGGTATGGACCTCCGCCGGCGTCACCGCTGGCATCGACCTGTGCCTGGCCTTGGTGGAAGAGGACCTGGGGCGCGCCGTGGCGTTGGAAGTCGCGCGCCACCTGGTGGTGTTTCTCAAACGCCCGGGCGGGCAGTCGCAATTCAGCGCGACCCTGGCCCTGCAAGAGGGCGGCAGCCGTTTTGCCGAGCTGCATGCCTGGATCGCGGAAAACCTCACCCTCGATTTAAACATCGCGACCCTGGCCAGCCAGGCGGGCATGAGCGAGCGCAGTTTTGTCCGTCACTACCGCGCCGAAACCGGCCAGACTCCCGCACGCGCCGTAGAACTGATCCGCGTCGAAACCGCGCGCCGACAGCTGGCCGACAGCAACGCCTCGATCAAACGCATCGCCGTGCAGTGCGGTTTCGGCTGCGAAGAGACGCTGCGCCGCAGCTTCCTGCGTGCCCTCGACGTGACGCCCCAGGCTTATCGCGAACGGTTTTGTGCGTCGGTCTGATCCAGTAATTGTTGCAGCGCATCGAGGGTTGCCTGCGGTGCCTCCTGAGGAATGTTGTGGCCCACGCCGGGCAATACCTGGCGCTGATAAAAGCCGCTGAAGCGCGCCGCGTCCTCATCCTCCTCGGGCGGCGGGCCTACGCCATCGTCGGCGCCGCACAGCGAGATACTCGGCACCGAGATCGTTGGTTGGCGCGCCAGTGCCTGCTCAATCCATTCAAGCGCGGGATCACCGGGCGCATACATGAAACGGTGGCGATATGAATGAATCACCACGTCGACAAAATCCGGGTTATCGAACGAACGTGCAGTCTGCCCATACAGGCCTGTGCCGGCCGCCCAAGTCGGCGACCACAGTGCCCATAACAACTCACATAGTTCGCGGCGGTTGGCGGTCAATCCGTCGATACCGCGTTGGGTATGAAAATAATACTGGTACCACAAGCGATGCTCGGTCTCGGGCGGGCGTGGCGAAATTGACTGGGGGATATTCTGGATGTTGTAGCCATCCCCGCTCACCAGCGCGCGCACTCGTTGCGGCCATAGTGCGGCGACGATGCACGCGGCGCGCCCACCCCAGTCGTACCCCGCCAAGGTCACGCGGGGGAACGCCAACGCATCCATAAAGTCCAGCAGGTCTTTGGCCAGCGCCGCTTGTTGTCCGGAGCGCATCACCTGATCGTGGATAAAACGCGTCGGCCCGTAACCGCGCAGGTACGGCACCAGCACACGATAGCCGCGCTCTGCGAGCACCGGTGCAATAGCGTCATAGGCGCGTGGATCATAGGGAAATCCATGCAGCAGAATGACCGGCTCGCCGTCCAGCGGGCCATGAGTTTCATAGGCGATGTCGAGCATCGAGGTGCGCACGTATAACAACGAAGTCAGAGGCATGTGAGTTCCTGCCGGGCGATCAGAGTTGCGCAAACTGTAGCCCAACGCAGGCGGGGCAGGCAGCGCGTTGCTGCCCACCCTCGCCGGGTCTTAGGGTTGCCACACGGTCTTTGCCCCACTCAACTTGCGGTCCAGGAATGTCGCCGCGCTGATCAAGGCCAAGTGGCTCAACGCCTGGGGCGTATTGCCCAGATGCCGCGCCTGGCTGTCGAACTCTTCGGCGTACAGACCCAAGGGATTGGCGTAGCGCAGCAGTTGCTCGAACTCCAGATGGGCCTTTTCCACCTGGCCGGCACGGGCCAGGCATTCGACGTACCAGAACGAACAGGCGGCAAAGGCGCCTTCGGTGCCCTGCAGGCCATCGATCTGGCTGTCGTCGTTGCGGTAGCGGTACACCATTCCGTCACGCACCAGGCTTTTCTTGATGGCTTCCAGGGTACTCAACCAGCGCGGATCGGTGGCCGCGACGAAGCGCACCAGCGGCATCAGCAGCATCGAACCGTCCAGCGCGGTGCTGCCGATGTACTGCACAAAATGCCCGCGCTCTTCGTTCCAGAAGTTGCTCCAGATATCGGCGTAGATCGCCTGGCGGGTCTGGTCCCAACGCGCGAACGGCGCCGGCAGCGAGCGCTTGGAGGCCAGGCGTATCGCGCGGTCCAGCGCCACCCAGCACATCAGCCGCGAATGCAGGAAGTGATGTTGTTCACCACGCATTTCCCAGATGCCGACGTCTTTGCGATTCCAGATTTCGCAGACCTGATCGGCGACCTCCACCGTGTGTTTCCAGCCCTCATGGGAAATGGCTTCGCCGTACTTGTTGACCAGGTACACCGCATCCATCAGCTCGCCGTAGATGTCCAACTGAATCTGGTCGAATGCCTCGTTTCCGATACGCACCGGGGTGGCGCCGCCATGGCCGCTGAAGTGCTCCAGTTCGCTCTCGGGCAATTGCTGGCGACCGTCGATGCCGTAGAGGATATTGATCTTGGTCGGCTGCCCGCAGCAATCGCTGACCCGCCCCTTGAGCCAGCGCATGTAGGCATTGGCCTCGTCGACAAAACCCAGGCGCATGAACGCATAGACCGTAAACGAAGCGTCGCGGATCCAGGTGTAGCGGTAATCCCAGTTGCGTTCGCCGCCGGGGGTTTCCGGCAGGCCGAAGGTCGCGGCGGCGATGATCGCACCGTGTTTGCGCGACGTCAGCAGCTTGAGCGCCAGGGCGGAGCGGTTGACCATTTCGCGCCAACGCCCACGGTAAGTCGATTGCGCGATCCAGCCGCGCCAGAACTTGAGCGTGTGGGCCAGCGCCAGGTCGGTGCAACCGCCGTCCACCCTTAGATCGTCCCGGCCACCGAGCACGAACTCGGCGCTCTCTTCCTGGTTCAGCGTGAAGCTGGCGACGGCGATGTTGTCCTCCAGTTGCAGCGCATGGCTGCCGGCCAAGCGCAGGCCCGGTTGGCCGTCAGCGGTAAAACACACCGTGCGGTTGTCGAGGGAGGCGTGGGTCGGGGCGCGTGCGTAGTCATGGCGCACCGCGCAACGCAGATGCAGGGTCGCGGTGCCGCTGACCACGCGCACGCGGCGTATCAGCAGGGGCAGCTCGTCGACTTCCTCGCTGATCGCCAGCAGATCGGTGATCTCCACCACGGCTTTGTCGCTGAGCCAGCGGGTTTGCAGCACGTTGGTGTCGGGCAGGTAGATCTGCTCGCGCCGGGCGTCGGGCAGGTCCGGAGTGAGCTGGAAGGTTCCGGCTTCGGGCGTGTCCAGCAGCGCGCAGAAAATCGACGGACTGTCGAATTCCGGCCAGCAGAAAAAGTCGATGCTGCCTTTGTCGTTCACCAGGGCTGCGCTGCGCATGTCGCCAATGATGCCGTGGGCATCGATGGCGCTTTGGGGTTCGTTCTTAAGATCAACCATTGCCACGAAACTCCGGGTAAAGGCTCATGCCGCCATCGATAAACAGGGTGCTGCCAACCACGTAGTCGGAGGCATCGCTGGCCAGCCACACCACGGCATTGGCCACATCCTCCACGTCACCTACGCGACCGTAGGGAATCAGTTTGAGCAGCTCTTTTTCGGCCGCGCCTTCGGTGGCGGCGCGGTTGATCGCCGTCCGAATCGCCCCCGGCGCGATGCCGTTGATGCGAATGCGCTGTTCGCTGACTTCCTGGGCGAGGGTGCGCATCAGCATCTCCACGCCGCCTTTGGAAGCGGCATAGTTCACATGCCCGGCCCAGGGGATCAGTTGGTGCACCGAACTCATATGGATGATTTTCCCGGCGGCCCGCGACACGCCTTCACGCACGCCCTGACGATTGAAAATCCGCACCGCCGCGCGGGCACAGAGGAATTGGCCGGTGAGGTTCACGCCGATCACGGTGTTCCAGTCGTCGAGGCTCATGTCGACCACGGCGGCGTCCTTTTGCATGCCGGAGTTGGCGACCAGGATATCCAGGTGCCCGAAGGCATCGAGGGTCTGGGCGAACAGGCGCTCGACGTCAGCCTCCTTGGACACGTCTGCGCCGACGGCAATCGCACGTCCGCCCTCGGCATTGATCTGCGCCGCCAAGGCTTCAGCGGGGGCTGCCTGGGCGTTGTAGTTGAGCACGACCGCAGCGCCGGCCTGCGCCAGGGCCTTGGCGGCACCGGCACCGATTCCGGAACTGGCGCCGGTCACCAGCGCCACTTGTTGTTCCAACGAGATATGCATGGACAGCCAGCCTCTGATTCGTAAGTTCAAATAGCTGACTGGCGGCGCATTGGGGAAGTTCAGATGCCTGACGGCGAGTGCACGCGGCCGCGACGGCCGACGGGAAGCAATTGCCGTGCTTAATGGGAAACATTACTATTCACGCCCCGCCTAACAGTGCTCCCACGATGATCCCTCCGCCGCCCCGCAGAACAGGCTTTTTCGAGCACTACGAAGAGTTGATCGGGACGTGGACACGTCGTCTGAAAAATCGTCAGCAGGCCGAAGACCTGGCCCATGACACATTTGTGCGCGTGCTCGAATCTGAACCCGCTCAGGTTCAGCAACCCCGTGCATATCTGCATCAAACCGCGCGCAATATCGCAGTGGACGCCTACCGTCGCGACGATCGACGCGACGCTATGCTCCAGGACGCCGGCGATCAGCGCGCCTCCCACACCGGCGACCCTGAGCACCTCAGGCACGCGATACAGTTGGCGGAGGCTATTGAACGGGCGCTGGCCGAATTGCCGCTCAACTGCCGGCGGATTTTCATCTGGCAGAAGATCGAAGGGCTCACCCAGCAGGAGATCGCCGATCGCCTGGGTTTGTCTAAAAACATGGTGGAAAAGTATATGATCCGCACGCTGCGGCATCTGCGTGATCGCCTGGACGCGCCGGCACCATGACTCGTATCGAAACAGGATCTGCCACGATGGATAACCGTGCCCGTGATGAGGCTGCCCAGTGGTTCGCGCGCCTGCAGGACGGCGAACTGAGCCCCGAGCAAACCCGGCGCTTCGAGGCCTGGCGCGCGGAACACCCGTCCCATCAATACGAGTTCGATGTGCTGCAAGGCCTGTGGCGCGCCGCCGACCTGCTGCCGTGGACGCGCTGCCAGGTGTTGTGCCAAGCGCCCGCCGAGCGGCCGCGCCGGTCTGCCACCTGGCGTTATGCGGTGGCGGCGAGTGTGGTGGCAGGCGCGCTGGGGTTGGGGTTGTTCAGCAGGCTCGATCATCCCAAGACCTTCCATGCCCAATTCAGCACCCGCCTGGGCGAGCATCGTCAGGTGACCCTGCCCGACGGTTCCTTGATGGATCTCAACAGCCGCAGCGTCGTCACGGTGACGTACGAGGGCGGTCGGCGCGGCGTGGCGCTGCAGCAGGGTGAGGCGATGTTCAGCGTCGAGCATGACGGCAGCCGTCCTTTCGTGGTCGATGCCGGCGTCGGGCAGGTCACGGTCACCGGCACACGTTTCGATGTGCGCCGCGATAACGATCAGACCCGTGTTGCCGTCGAGGCAGGCACGGTCAACGTCCAGGGGCGAGGGCCGGGCCAGCACGTCGTGCTGACCGCCGGGCGGGGCACCCATATCGACAGCCAGGGCGCGGTGGCGGCGGCCTACGCGGTGAATGCCGAGGAACTGACGGCCTGGCGCAGCGGCAAACTGGTATTCAACAATGCCACGCTCGGCGAGGTCGCCCGGGAAGTGTCGCGCTACCGCGAGCAGCCGCTGCGGGTCAATCTGCCCGCTGTGGCCAACCTGCGCTTGACCAGTGTGTTCAAGGCCGACGACACCGATGCCTTGCTCAAAGCGTTGCCGCGCATTTTGCCGGTGGCCCTGCGCACCTTGCCGGACGGTAGCCAGGAAATTATTTCGCGCTGAAATTCAGGTTTTTTTCGAGTTCTTCGTCTTCTCCTGCAACTGCAACTGGTTTGCATTAACGGCCGCGTACTTTTGCGCTCACAGGACAAGGTTCGACGTGAACAATTTCTCCCGCCACAACAATAAGAGCCGCCGCTGGGTACCGCTGGCCCTGGCCTACGCTGTCAGTGCCTCGGCGTATGCCGACGACGCGATTCATATCCAGGCCCAGCCCCTCGGCACTGCGTTGAGCCAGCTCGGTCAGCAGACGTCCCTGCAACTGTTCTTCAGCCCCGAACTGGTTGCCGGCAAACACGCGCCCGCGGTGGACGGCAACCTCAGCGCCGAGCAGGCCCTGCGCCAAGTGTTGCAAGGCAGCGGCCTGGACTACCAGATCGAGGCGGGGTCAGTGACCCTGCGCCCGCACCACAGCGGCAGCGGTGAAGCCGGCTCGCCGATTGAATTGGGCGCCACCGATATCAAGGTGGTCGGCGACTGGCTCGGCGATGCCAACGCCGAAGTCGTGCAGAACCATCCCGGCGCACGCACGGTTATCCGTCGCGAAGCCATGGTGGAGCAGGGCGCGCTGAACGTCGGCGAGGTATTGCGCCGCGTGCCAGGCGTGCAGGTGCAGGAAGCCAACGGCACCGGCGGCAGCGATATTTCCCTCAACGTGGGTGTACGCGGGCTCACGTCACGCCTGTCGCCACGCTCTACCGTGCTGATCGATGGCGTGCCGGCGGCCTTCGCGCCGTATGGCCAGCCGCAACTGTCGATGGCGCCGATTTCCGCCGGAAACCTGGACAGCATCGACGTGGTGCGTGGCGCCGGTTCGGTGCGCTACGGGCCACAAAACGTCGGTGGCGTGATCAACTTCGTGACCCGCGCAATCCCCGAAACGTTCTCCGGCGAGGTCGGCACTACCCTGCAGACGTCCGCCCATGGAGGCTGGAAACATATCGAAAACGCCTTTATCGGCGGTACCGCCGACAACGGCATCGGCGCCGCCTTGTTGTATTCCGGGGTCAACGGCAACGGATACCGCAACAGCAACAACGGCAATGACATCGACGACGTGATCTTCAAGACCCACTGGGCGCCGACCGACCAGGACGACTTCTCGCTGAATGTTCATTACTACGATGCCAGCGCTGACATGCCGGGCGGCTTGACCCAGAAACAGTTCGACGCCAACCCATACCAGTCGGTGCGCGATTGGGACAACTTCAGCGGCCGCCGCAAGGACGTGTCGTTCAAGTACATCCGGCAGATCGATGACCGTACCCAGGCCGAAGTGTTGACCTATTATTCCGACAGTTTCCGTGGCAGCAACATCGCCAACCGCGACCTGAAAACCATCAGTTCCTACCCGCGCACCTACTACACCTTCGGCATTGAACCGCGGGTGTCCCACGTCTTCGATCTGGGGCCCAGCACGCAGGAAGTCAGCGTGGGGTATCGCTACCTCAAAGAAGGCATGCACGAGCAGGCCACCAGCCTCAACCTGGTCAACAACGTGCCCACGCCCGGTGGGCAGAACGACGGCCATGTGTACCAGGACCGCACCGGCGGTACCGAGGCCAACGCGTTCTATATCGATAACAAAATCGATATCGGCAAATGGACCATCACCCCAGGTATTCGCTTCGAAAACATCCGCACCGAATGGCACGACCGCCCGGTGATCGCCCTCAATGGCACGCGCACTCCGGAAAAGCGTCGTGAGGTGCACAACAACGAGCCGCTGCCGGCCCTGAGCGTGATGTACCACGTTTCCGACGCCTGGAAAGTGTTCGCCAACTACGAGACCTCATTCGGTAGCCTGCAGTATTTCCAGCTGGGGCAGGGGGGGACCGGCAACCAGACCGCCAACGGCCTGAACCCGGAAAAGGCCAAGACCTACGAAATCGGCACGCGTTACAACGACGCCGTCTGGGGCGGCGAAGTGACGCTGTTCTACATCGACTTTGCCGATGAGCTGCAATACGTCAGCAACGACGTGGGCTGGACCAACCTCGGCGCCACCAAGCACGCCGGTGTCGAAGCGTCGGCGCATTACGACCTGGCCAATCTGGACCCGCGCCTCGATGGCCTGACCGCCAATGCCGGGTTCACTTACACCAAGGCCACCTCCGAGGGCGATGTGCCCTTCAAGGGGCGCGACCTGCCGCTGTACTCGCGCGAAGTGGCGACCCTGGGCCTGCGCTACGACATCAACCGCTGGACCCACAACCTGGATGTGTATGCCCAGTCCGGCCAGCGTGCCCCCGGTACCACCAGCACCTACGTCACCCAGGGCACCGCCGATGGCCAGTTCGGCGATATTCCCGGTTATGTGTCGGTCAACGTACGCAGCGGTTATGACTTCGGCGCGTCCTTGTCGAACCTGAAGTTGGGCGTGGGGGTAAAAAACGTCTTCGACCAGCAGCACTACACGCGCTCCAGCGACAACAACGCCGGGTTGTACCTGGGCGAACCGCGTACGTTCTTCGTACAGGCCAGCGTCGGATTCTGATCCTTGATCCCTTGGAAAAATGTCGCAGCTCTGTCCGGGGCTGCGATTTTTTTTGCCCGTTTCCTACAGGCTCGGCGTGCATCTTATTGCCCGAGCAGGAACCGATTCCGACATCCCCGCCACAGATGAGCCAGCTGTCGCGCTTCGACGCGATGTCGCAGCGGCAGGCTGACTATCACGCCCATTGTGTTGGAGAACACTATGTCGTTATCGACACCCGATACATCCTCAGCGGCTTCGTCTGCGCTTGACCGTTTCCAGGACAGTGCCAAAGCCGAATTCAAGGCTCGTCGCCCGGCGCCTGGTGCCTTGTCTTTCAACGACGCTAATACGGCAAACGTCAGTTTCTCTGTGCGAGAAAACAAGGCCGGTCCCGTGTTCGGCGATCTGCACGCACCGACAGAGCGCCATCATCCTGCTTATCCCGGCATGCCTGCCAGGCATCCAGGTTTTATGGACACGTTCAGGCAGTGGATGAACGCGCACTTCGGTTGGCACCGGCCGCCTCGGCCTCATCCGTGCTGCAGCAACCCTCCGCCAAGGCCGCAGCCTGGGTACGGTAACCCGCCGCCTCGTCCCGATCCCACTATCGGCAAACCCTATCCCACGCTGCCAGGCAGGCCCGATCCGCAGTACTCGCTGAAGAACAATGAACAATTGGCGAGCCAGTTGAGCAAAAACTTCGACGCCTTCATGGACCCCAAAAAACCCGGTTACGTCAGCATCGACAGTATTTATGCAATGGCAAATAAAGGGTGGTCGTCGGATCCGCGCGTTAACGAAAACATTCGCCTGGCCAAAGAAATGCTGCGCCGTCCGGACCTGCTCGGCGCCCTCGACCGGCACAGCTCCACCGGTGCGCTGGATGGCCTGATCGATCGGCAGAATGTGAACCGGGTCATCCATGGCGACAATTACTTCAAATACAACACCGATAAAGAACTGGTCGGGGAGCTGTATGAGCATTTCAGCGTCTTGAAAGACGGACCAGGGTCAGCGGACATCAGCATTTCCGATTTGAGGAACCTGGCGCGTGAACCTCTGACAGGCGATTCGCCCAAAGACCACCTGGTGCAGTTGGCGCAGGAACTTCTCAAACGCAGCGACCTGGTCACGAAGCTGGATAACCTGGCAAGCCAAAACGGTGACGGGCGGATCAACCTGCGCGCGCTTTTACTATTGCTTCGCTGACAGAAAGGCACCGCAACCCGGTTGCGGTGCCTTCCACAACCTTGTAAGGAACTGATTACGTTGATTTGCCACATAGGAAATACCTGCCGGTGTTGATCGAACCGGCTGCATTTGGGGCTCCGAGCCAGGGCAAATACAATGACTTCGACCTCGTTTCAATCTCCTCGTCACGGTTGTCCTGAACCGTTTCACAGCGTCCGCGATGCTGATCCGGCGCTCTCACCGGGCATCTCGGCATCGCAGGATGTGCAGCCGCCCCCGGATTTGCATGTCGCCGAAGCTCGGCGCATGAAAGCCTTCGCCGGTCAGCGACAGTTTCAGGCGCCGGTCGCCGATGATTTTTCCCGCGGCATGCACGCAGCCGGGCAGCCTGCCAATGATGCCTCCAAGCTAATCAAACCTGCGGGGCTGTTTGATGGCTTGGCCACGTGGTGGCGTCGCAGGCTCGGTTGAGCCGGTCGGGTGGTAGGTTCCTCAACTCCAGTGGTTACAAACGCTCAAATTTTACTGCGCTCGACGCGGCGTCCTTGCTGGAACCAGGGTTTTCCAAGCGCCACTCACTCTGCGCCTGTTGATTCAGGTGCGTGACTGATCGACCCGGCAAGGCTCGATCCACGCAATCTAACGCTGCTGGAGAGAAACAATGGCTGACTGGCTGAATAATTTGAGGCACATGCCGCCTGGACTGAACCTGAACACAGGCGATGGCCATGCCCGTCTCGGCGTTGCTGAACGCGCGGTGGGCAAGGCGCTTCCCCCGCAAGGGCGTCAGCTTTTCGATAGCCGATTTCCGAACAATGGGCAGGTGCATTTTGACGCCCAAGGCTTTTATTCAGGTGGTTCGCAGGTAGGCAACCCGTTTATCAGCTCGGATGACCACCTGCTGGCGACCCAACTGAACAACGTTTTTTCAATGCTGGGGGATTTCAAGAAGGATGGCCGCCTGACGCTCGCCTCCTTGGAAACGATAGCCAAAGAGGACCCCAAGGAGAGCAAGGTACTTGAGCGCACAATCATGCTTGCCCGAGAAGTACTCAATCGGCCGCGGCTGGCCGATGCGATTGTTGCAAAGGGCGGTGAGATAACGCCGACCAGTCTCGAAAAAGTCGCCAGTTATACCATTGGCAATACCAACCCCAACACGCAGAGTGCCGACCCTTTTCATTCCAAAACCGACGCCCAGGTGGTGCAGGCGTTCAAGGGCATGTTTGATGACTTGCGCGACAAGTCGGAAGACTCCACTTTCTTTTTTGAAAAGCACCGCTATGTCAAAAAAGACACGATTATCGAGATGAGCAAGGACCCCGACGAAACAGATAAACACGGTCAGGTAGTACGCGACGCATCCAACGGTTTTCCCAAGAAAAAATACAGCGAGCTGCAGGTCTACATGGCCAAGAACCTGGTCGAGCGGCCAGGCCTGCTGGCGTCGCTGGACAGCACCAAGGCAAACGGGACTAACATCTTCGGCAGCCACAACGATGACGGTTGGTTGAAGAACTACAGCATCGACCGCTGGTTGAAAAACGATAAGGAAGAAAAGGGCAGGTAACGTTACCTGCCTTCTATTGGGCTTCTTGATGCACGCTGGAAGCCCATGATGCAGTCATTCACACCCGCAATATTTTTCCGCCGGCGGCCACCGCCACCAGCAATATGCCAATCAGCAAGAAGGCCGTGGCCAGGCTGCTGCCATGGGCAATAAAACCGATTGCGGCAGGCCCGGTCAGGATACCGGCGTACCCCAGCGTGGTAATGGCCGGCACCGCAATGTGCTCCGGCATGACGGTCTGCTGGCCGACGGCGGTGTAGAGCACCGGTACGATATTCGAACATCCCGCTCCTACCAGCGCGTAACCGAGCAATGCAATCTCCCAGGCCGGCGACAGCGTAGCCAGGAAAATACCGCTCGCGGCCAGCGCGCCGCCCACGATGATCACCTTGGTCGCGCCGAGGCGCCGAACGATGGCATCGCCGGTCAGGCGTCCGGCCGTCATCGTCAGGGCGAAGGCGGCGTAGCCCAGGCCGGCGTATGCTTCGTCCAGGCCGCGCTCGTCACTCAGGAACACCGCGCTCCAGTCCAGCACCGCGCCCTCGGCCAGAAACACCACGAAGCACAGGCAGCCGATAAACAGCACCACGCCATGAGGTATCGCAAACGCGGGTCCCGAACTTTCGCTGCCGTAAGGCAGTAGATGCGGGCCGGCTTTGAGCAGCGCCGCGAGTGTGATCACGATCACCACCAGTGTCGCCTGAAGAGGCGACAGGCCCATCCCCAGCAAACCGGCAACGCCTGCCGCGCCGACGATCCCGCCCAGGCTGAACAACCCGTGGAAGCCCGACATCATGGTTTTGCCGCTGGCCCGTTCGACGATAACCGCCTGCAAGTTAACCGTGGAGTCCACCGTGCCCAGCCCGGCACCAAACAGGAACAGCCCGACGATCAGCAACGGGATCGAGCTGACCGTAGCCAGCAGCGGCAAGGCCAGGCAGATCATCAGAGTGCCGGCCGTGAGCACGCGTCGGCAACCAAACCGCGATGCCAGCGCACCTGCCGCCGGCATCGCGATAATCGAGCCCACCCCCAGGCACAACAGCAGCAGGCCCAGCGTCCCTTCACTCAGCCCTGCGCGAGCCTTGGCATACGGCACCAGCGGCGCCCAGGCGGCGATCCCGAAGCCGGCGATGAAAAAAGCGATGCGGGTCGACATTTGCTCCAGTCGCCCGGGAACCACGGGGGCTGAGGTAGGGATGGCAGTCATGAACAAATCCTTGGTTTTGCGCTCAACGAACGATGTCCGGCGCGACATCCTTGCACATCAGGCCTTGGTGAGCGAGCCGGGTTCCCTTGGTGTGATCGGACGTGAAGTTTATTTTTACAATCCTGGAACCCATTCGGCGCAGGCAACCACAGAGGTGCAATCGCCTGTGTGTAGGAGGCGGTCTGGAAGGTGCGTAATCCCTGTGGCAAGCGTTGAACCCCAGGGTTTCTGCGGCGGATTACCACCTTCCAGGGCGCTTTCCCCAAACAGGGCGTTCTGTAATACGCTGCTCACCCAATGTGTAGGCGCGCGGGCGGGCAAACCGATGAAAATGTACAGGCAGGCGACGCAATGACCCTGTTCTATGACGCGCGGGGCAATATTTACGGGGTGGTCAGCCCGGCATTTCTGCGAGACCAAGGCATCCCCGTGCCAGAGAGCGCTGCCCAGGCCGCGCTGACGCGTAAAGCCTGGGCCGTCGACGCTGTCGCATCCGAATGCGCCTGGGAGCCGACGCAACGCCCGGTCAATGCCAAGGCCCATCGCTGCGATGGTTTGTTGGTCGGCCCGTTTCAGTCCCAGGCACCGTTCGACCTGCTGATCGTCAACACCGACGGCTCATTGGCCGAGCGCAGTGGCAATGGTTTGACGATTTTTGCCCAGGCCCTCACGGATCAGGGCTTGCTGAGCGCGGCTTGTGAATTACGCGTGCACCATGACCAGCCCCAGGGGCCATCGCCGGTGGCGACAGGGGTCGAGCCTGCCGTGTACGAGCACCTCGCAGGGTTCTGGCTGGACCTCGGGTTGCCGGAGTTCGGGCCATCGGCCGTCGGCGCGCAGGGGGTGGAACACGCCTCGCTGGGCCGCGCCGAACTGAGCCATGTGCGCGAGCTGGCGGCGATCAATCCGCACTGGGCGCACAGTCAGTTCGTGCGGGTCGGCAACCCCCATTGTGTGACGTTGGTCGAGCAGGTCGCAGCCCTGCCGGATAACCGGCACATGCAGCACTTGGCACTGTTCGACTCGCTGCGGGCGATCGCCTTTGCGCCGCCGGTGGGGGGCGGTAAACCCTGCACGGCCGGGGTCAATTTGCAATGGGCCACAATGCTCGGCCACAACCGCATCGCGGCGCGGGTGTTCGAGCGCGGAGAGGGGCCCACTGCGTCTTCCGGCACCAGCGCGAGCGCCGTGGCCTGCGCCGCTTGGCGTGTGGGCTGGGTCGAAGGTGGCGAGGTGGCGGTGGTGATGCCGGGTGGCACGGCGCCGGTGCGTCTGCATGCCCAGGACGATGCGCTGCTGAGCGTCAGCCTGTTCGGGGCCGCACACCGTCAGGGTTGAGTCCCTTGGATGCTGGCGTTCCCATATAGGCGTCAGTTGTTTCTTTATCAAGTAACTATGTATTCGCAAGTTTTCGTAGGGCATTTCATATGTTTATGAAATAGCGCTGTGCCTCGATTTTTATTTTTTAAAAGACGCTTCCATTATCTTCGTACGAAACTTCTTTTTTATTTTCCAAGCATCGATTTTCTCCCGTAATCGCTAAGCTTCAGGGCGCGAGTTTGCACTTTGCCTGCCTGGATTTTGCCGATGTTGCGGCGGCGGGATAAAAGTTCGATCACTATTTCAGTTGGGTAATAAAGGGCGGGTAACAACGGATGGTTAACGCGTTTGCGTCGTCAAGTTTCAAGTTAATACTTCCAGGCATCCATAACGACTTCAAAGTGCTGGCATTCAAAGGTCAGGAGGCTCTGGATCAACCGTTTTTCATTCAGGTACAAGTGATCAGCGAAAACCCGGACCTTGACCTGGAGGCTTTTCTTCACCAGGCGGCTTATCTGGATCTAGGCGACGCCGAAGCGGGCCTGCATGGCCAGGTCTATGCCATTGGGCGCGATGACCCCGGTCGACGTTATACCCGCTACCATCTGACATTGGCGCCGCGCCTGGCCTGCCTGGCCCATCGTCGCGACCAGCGGATTTTTCAGCAACGCAGCGTTCCGCAGATTGTTGCCGCCGTGCTCGAACACCACGGCATCCTCGCCGATGCCTACGCCTTTGAGCTGGGGCCGGTGATCTACCCGCCGCGAGCGTTCTGCGTGCAGTACGCGGAAACCGATCTGGACTTCATCCAGCGGTTGTGTGAAGAGGAGGGCATTCATTACCACTTTCGCCACAGCGAAACCGCCCACGTGCTGGTGTTCGGCGATGACCAGACGGTGTTCAATCGTCTGCCGGCGCAAGCTTATTGCGCTGCCGGTGGGCCGCAGGCGCCGATGCGCAGTGTGCAGCGGTTCGATGTGCGTTTTTCCATTCGCAGCCAGCGAACGGTTCGCCGTGACCATGATTTCGAACATCCCTCCCTGCGGCTGCAGGACAGCGCAGACGCAACCCGCGCCCAACCGCTTGAGGATTATCGCTACCCCGCCGGTTTCAGCACTCGTCTGCGCGGCCAACAGCTCGCGCGACGGGGGCTGGAGCGTCATCAACGGGATCGGCATCGAGCATTGGGCAGGAGCGATCAACCGCTCCTGCGCAGCGGATATTTTCTTGAACTGCACGATCATCCCGACCCTGTCTGCAATGACCTGTGGTTGATCACCTCGGTACGTCACGAGGGCTATCAGCCCCAGGTGCTGGAAGAAGCGGTGGTCGAGTCCGATCGACTCCAGGGCTACCGCAACCGGTTTACGGCGACCCCCTGGCGAGCGACGTATCGACCGCCGCTCAAGCATCCCAAACCGACCATCAACGGAAGCCAGACCGCTACCGTCACCGGCCCCGCTGGCGAAGAGGTGCATTGCGATGCGTACGGCCGCGTCAAGGTGCGGTTCCATTGGGATCGCCGGGATCAAGCCGACGACAAAAGCAGTGGTTGGGTGCGAGTGGCGTCAAGTTGGGCGGGGGATGGGTTCGGCGCCACGCTCATTCCTCGGGTGGGCATGGAAGTGCTGGTGACCTTTCTGGAGGGCGACCCGGACCAGCCATTGATCAACGGCTGCTTGCCCAACGCGCTGCACATGCCCAGCTATCCATTGCCGCAGCACAAGACGCGCAGTGTGCTGCGCAGCCGCAGTTCCCCGGACGGCGGGGGCTTCAATGAACTGCTGGTGGAGGATCGTCGCGGCGATGAACTCATTTACCTGCGCGCTCAACGCGACTTCGAGCAGCATGTCGGCCATGACAGCCGCCTGGAGGTGGCGGGCGAGCGGCACGAAACCATTCGCGGCTTGAGTTCAAGCCGCTTGGGTGACCAGGCGCACCAGCACATTGCCGGCGAACGCAAGGTGGTGCTCGAGGCCGATGACCACCTGCGCGTGCACGGTGGCAGCCAGGTCCATATCGGCCAGAGCCTGGTGATCGAAGCGGGGCAAGAGGTGCACGTCAAGGCGGGAGCCAGCCTAGTCATCGATGCCGGGGCACAGTTGAGTTTCAAGGCCGGGGGTGAACATCTGTTGATCCAGGCGGGCGGCATATTCAGCAGTCGCCCCATTACCGTCGGCGGCAGCCCTGCCGCTGTTCGTCCCGCCTTGCCCCTGGCGCCGGGTGATAACGTCGCGGCAGTTGCTGAGCGCGTGAATAACGTGCAGCTATCGACCGTCCAGAGCCAGATCATGGATTGGGCCAGGCAATGGGGGGCTGACTTTTGCCCGCTGTGTGAACGCTGTCGAGACAACGCGTGCGCTATCGATGGGAGGGCGGCGTGATGGACGACCTTGCTCATCACTGGATGGCCAGGCAACAGCAGGCCGGTCAGCGGTTGTGCTTGATACTCGACGGCGGCCATCAAGCGTGCGAGCGGCTATTGGCGGTGCGCGGCGTACCGCAATATTGCAGCCTTTATGCCCAGACACCGTTGGCTCAATTGGCGGCGGGGCCTTTGATCCTGCTGCTCGAGCACGCCGGCGAGCCCGCGCTACTCAGCCTTCTGCAGCATCCGCAGACGAACTGGGGGTGGCTGGGCAGCCTGGCAACCCCCGACCTGACGGGCGTGACGCAGCACTGGCGCGATCGGCTGCTTGTGGGGCCGCAGGGGGATCAGGCGCTCTATCGCTTTCACGACAACCGTACCTTTGCACGCGCCCTCGAGCATTTGGCGCCGCAGCATTGGCCGTCGTTTCTCGGGCCGCTGGTCAGCGTGTGTTATTGGCACGCGCAACGCTGGCACAACGTGGACAACCCGGCACCCGGCGAGTACCCGGCCCCAGATCCCGCTCCCTGGCTCAATACACCCAACCCCCAGGCCAACGCGATCCTGCATGCCAATATCCTGCGTTACCTGCTCGCCAGGCACAGCGAGGACCTCGCGGCATTGGTCGAATTCCAGGATGCGAGCGCCTGGCTTGCCCATGTGCTGGAGCAGGCACGTGCCTGGCAATGGAACCGGCCGCAACAGCTTGAATTCCTGGTGGTCCGCAGGCTGGAAGAAGCCACTCGCACCAGTGTGATTCGCTGGCCGCCCATGATCGGCGAGGCACCTGAAGAACACTTTCAACGCGTGGTCGAACAATGGCGCTCAGTGGAGAAGATCGATGAATAAACGAGGGTGGCACGCAGGGTTCTTACTGGGCATGGCGGGGTTGACGGGGTGCACGTTGAAACCAGTGGACAGCTTTACGCTGGAAGTGGATTTGCCCGCCCAATTCGAACTCAAAACCGCGGCCAACTACGGACCCGCGACGGGCGAAACCTGCACCTTGCCCAGGCGTCGAGGTAAACGGCCTGAGCGAAAGGTATTTTTTACGGAATACAAGGCTGTGGCCAGCCGGGTCAGTTATGAGTTGCCGTTGAGTGAAAGGGTGGAGGGGTGCCCGTTGGTATTGCGCAGTGTGGAGTTTGGTTTTACTGCGAAATGGGGGGTGAGGAGTACGGATGTCGGGTTGGATAGTGGAGTCATTGGTATTCGAGACCGGTTGGAAGGAAACATGCCGGGTATGCCTGACTCGGGTGTTCAGGAACTGCGAGGGGAATGTCACTGGCTGTTTCGAACGGCAGGTTCGCAGCACGCAATTATAAAAATTCTCAAATGCAACGAGTTGGACGCCAATCATCAACTGTTGCAGACGCAACCTGGAGGCATTGCGCAACGAGATCATTTAAGGGGAAGAACACTGAGATTTGGGATGACGCTGAGTGATAAGGAACTGCCGGCGATTAGTGACAACTGGGTCGCTGTACCCGGCGGTTGGAAACGGTGCAGAGGGGCGAACTTCGAAGATCGTTACGCTTTCTGCAATGGTGATTTCACTCATTTCAAACCTATAAAGATGCCGGATGGCCGCACATGTGATGTGTATCCATCTTGCAATTAACCAAGGAGCCGGCTCATGAGTCTGGATGCACGGAAGCAACCATTTTTCAATAACAGCAGACCTGCTTGCCCGTTGCGAGGCGACTGGGTGAGCTTTCGCCTGGTCGATGAATTCGGAGTAGGAAGTGGCTATGGCGGGTTGCCCTTCATATTGCATGACAGCGCAGGGCAAAGATACGAAGGCAGACTTGACGCCGACGGATTCGTCAAACTGGAAGATATTTATTGCGGCCCCGTGGTTGTTGTTTTCGACGCTCTCTATACAGGCGTTGATCAGCTGTATCGGCGGTTAATGGCGCGAAGCAGCTATCCGTTGCCTATTACCGAACTTCAGTTTCGGGCGGAACACACTCGATTCGCCACACCTGGCGGTAGTCGCACTGACAATAATCCTGCTCGACAGCAGGCGAACAAGTTTTATCAAGTTGAGGTGCGCGATTTAGTTCGACATGTTGCTCATTTACCACCGCCGGCCCCTCGGGCGCATCATCCCCAACGGCATGCTCTGAAAATGTTGTCTGATCTGGGGTTTGGCGCGCCCCAGCCTCTTTTGTCCGGGATCGTATTATTTCCCAACAACTACACGGTGTTGGAAGTGCGCCCGCTGCGCGCTTTACGTCCAGTCCTCTCGAGCGACGACAGCTTTAGTGCTTTGAATCTGTATCAGTTGTCATTGATGGCCGCTTTGAGTTATTGCGATTTTGGTCAGGAACCGCCAGTAAAACCCGTAGATCAGGTCCACTTCCCTCTGAGTCCAAGTGTCGGCAATCTGTTTGCGGAACAGCTATCCAACTACGCAGAAGCATGGAAAATCGATCCAAACCAGATACAACGTTTTTACCCGCTGTATGAAGACGTTCCTTATTCCCGACGATTTGAGATTCTTCCTTTTGACCCGCAGTTGTATCCACAAAATCGTCCCGAGCTCGGCAAAGAGCAGCAGCACCCCGCAAGTTTGCACTTCTTTGATGACGAAAAATTTGGGACTGACACACAGGCTTTCATCACTCACCATGACGAGGTGATCTTGATTTCCGTGCGAGGGACGTTCAGTAATGCTGATGCGTTACGGGACGCAAATGCCCACCAGGTGCCTTTCGCGGATGGTATCGGTAAGGCGCACGAAGGTTTTTATCAGGCCTACCGGGCGATGCGCGACTTTGCGCTGAGCTACCTCAGCCAGTTTCATATGGAGCAGCGAATAGTTATTTGCGGACACAGCCTGGGCGGTGCAATTGCATTGCTGCTGGCGGAGGGCTTACGCCGTACTGCTGATCGTGACTACAACATCCTCCTCTACACCTACGGCGCCCCCCGCGCCGCCGATTCCGAATTCGTCGCCGGTGCTTCCGCCCTGGTCCATCACCGTATCGTCAACCACAACGACCCGGTCCCCAGTGTTCCGGCACCGTGGATGAACACCACCGCCAAGCTGTGGGTTCCCGGTGCGGTTACCGTGTTCAGCGCGCCTATCCCCGGGGGGCTGTTGTTCGCCACGGGGTTGGTGCGCGTGGGTGGCAATCCTTACCAGCACCACGGCGAGCAGCAACACTACATGCCGATCACGTTGGCCGATGGCACCCAGTCTTCGGTGCTATGGAAACCTGGTTGCGAGTCCATCCAGGAGGCTGGAGCCAACCGTGCACTGCAACTGCAGGGCGATACGCCCTTGCGTGAGAACTTCCTGAGGCAGTTGTTCCAGGCAAGCCAGCACTTTATGACTGCCAGTTACATCCCGGCCGCCTGGGCCACGCTACGGCGCTGGCAGCAGACCCTGGAGCACCAGAGCTCGCTGGTGACACACAGCGAATACGAACAACTGGATCGCGCGTTGGAAAGCATGCGCCAGCAATTGCGCGACAAGCGACGTGAGCTGGACCGTCGTCCCGCGCCGAATGGGCGCAGCCATGTACCTGAGCACTATCATCAGGCGTTGAATGCTGAGATCGATCGTTTGCATACCAGCCGCCGGCGCCTGGAAAGTCTGCGCTGGCGCCGCCTGGATGCGCGGGATGTGTACGGCAGCCACGCCCAGGCCGCGCACCTGCAACCCAGCCTCAAGCGCTGGTTCAGTCATCGCGAAAACCGCGAGACGCCACCGGCGGCGAGCATTCCACCCGCCACGTCCAGTGAGCGTGGGAAGGCGCAGCCACTGGATATCGACTCGATTGTCTGAACCGCCCGCTTACATGAACGCCACTTGCGCGGGCTGGCGTTTCATCAACACCTTGCCGTTGCGGATCGAATAGAGCGGCAGGCCCTGGCTGCGGATCACCTCGTAGTCGCTGTCTGCCGAGAGGATCAACAGGTTGGCCGGGCGCCCCGGCTCCAAGCCATAGCGCTCGCCCAAGCCCATCGCCTTGGCGCTATTGTCGGTGACCAGGTCGAGGGCGCTTTGCAGGTTGCGATAACCGAGCATATGGCAGATATGCAGACCGGCTTCCAGCACGCGCAGGATGTTGCCGTTGCCCAGGGGGTACCACGGGTCGACGATGGAGTCCTGGCCGAAGCACACGTTCATGCCGGCTTCCAGCAACTCGTTGACTCGCGTCACGCCACGACGCTTCGGGAAGCTGTCGAAGCGTCCTTGCAGGTGAATGCTCTCGGTAGGGCATGAGACAAAACTGATACCGGAATGCCCCAGCAGGCGGAACAGTTTGGCGCAGTAGGCATTGTCATAGGAACCCATCGCGGTGGTATGGCTGGCGGTGACGCGTGCGCCCATGTCGCGGCTGCGGGCTTCTTCGGCGAGCACTTCAAGGAAGCGCGAGTGGGGGTCATCGGTTTCGTCGCAATGCACATCCACCAGGCAGCCGCTGCGTTCGGCCAGGTCCATCAGGAATTTCACCGAACTCACGCCCTGATCGCGGGTGTATTCAAAATGCGGAATGCCGCCGACGACATCGGCGCCCATGCGGATGGCTTCCTCCATCAGTTCGCGGCCATTGCGGTAAGACTCGATGCCTTCCTGGGGAAAGGCCACGATCTGCAGATCGATCAGGTGCGCGCTTTCTTCGCGCACCTGCAGCATGGCCTTGAGCGCGGTGAGCTGCGGGTCGGTAACGTCGACGTGGGTGCGTACGTGCTGAATGCCGTGGGCGGCCAGGGCCTGGATGGTCTTTTGCGCGCGTGTGCGGGTGTCTTCCTGGGTGATCGTGGCTTTGCGTTCGCCCCAGCACTCAATGCCCTCGAACAGTGTGCCGCTCATGTTCCAGCGTGGCTCGCCGGCGGTCAGGGTGGCATCGAGGTGGATGTGCGGTTCGACGAAGGGTGGGATCACCAGGTTGCCGGCGGCGTCCAGGTCGTCGGGCCCCAGGGCCGGCACGCTGGTTTGTGCGGTGATGCTGGCGATCCGGCCGTTTTCCAGGTGCAGATCATGCAGGCCTTCACGGTGGCGCAGGCGAGCGTTGATGATGTGCATGGGCAAGTTCCTCTTGGCAAAAAATATCGGGCAGACTGCCGCCGGACTCTCGGGTCGACGTTCAGGCGGTCATGGCGGTTGGTCCGCGTCAGGCCGCGAGGCTCTGGCGCGGTGTCGCAGCGGGTTCTGCCGGTGAGGTTAGCATTCCTGTGAAAGCAGGTTCATGCCTGGGCGTCAGCCAGCGGCGCACGCACACGCAGGAGGGCGATCAATAGGATGTAGGTCAGCGATGCCGCACCAATTCCCACCAGCGGCGCGACCCACGGCGAATTGAACGCCAGCACGGTGCCCACCCCATAGGCCAGCAGCCCCGGCCAGTTGAACGCGGGCAGGCGTGCATCCGCCAGGCGCGGGTAATGACCGCGGTAGCGGTAGAAGAAGTCCGCCATGATCACACCGCCTATCGGTGGGATTACCGTGCCCAGCAGAATCAGGTACGGCACCAGCATGTCGTACATGCCCAGCAATGCCAGCAGGGTGCCGATCACCGCGCCGGCCAGGGTCACGGTCTTGCGGCGTCTGGTGCGCAGGAGGTTGCAGCCGGCCACGGCGAAGTTGTAGATGGTATTGTCCTGAGTGCTCCAGATATTGAGCAGCAGCATAGCCATTGCGGCCATGGCAAAGCCCTGCAGCAGCAACACTTCCACAACATCGGGCTGTTGATAGACGATCGCGCCATACGCCCCGATCAGCACCATCAGCCCATTGCCGATAAAGAAGCCGATCAGGCTGGCCAGCACCGCGACCTTGGCCGAGCGGGAAAACCGCGTCCAATTGGTGGCCTGGGTCGCGCCGCTGACAAAGGTGCCGAACACCAGGGTAATCGCCGTGGAAAGGTCCAGTTGGCCGGTCGGCTTCACGGCCAGCAGGCCATCCAACCCACCGATTTTCACCGTAGCCACCCACATCGACAGCACCAGCAGGATGCCCATGGCCGGCACCGCGATGTAGGACAGAATCTCCAGCCCGCGATAGCCCACGTAGGCCGTGGCGCAGAACACCAGCCCGAACAGCACCATCAACCCCAGCACGCTGCCCTGGCTCAGTTCGAAATATTTACCGAGCACCACGGCGGCGGTGGCGGTGCCCCAGGCGTACCAGCCGATCTGGGTAAACCCGAGGATCAGGTCGCTGAGCTTGCTGCCCACCTCGCCAAAGCAGAAGCGTCCCATCAACACCGAGTTCAAGCCGCTTTTAAAGGCGATATAGCCCAGGCCTGCGGCGTAAATACCCAACAGCAGGTTACCCAAGGCCACGACGCCGAGCATCCCGGTGAAGCTGAACGCCACCCCCAGTTTGCCGCCGGCAAACATGGTCGCGGTAAAAAAGGTAAAGCCCAGCAGCACCATGGCGGTGGACGCCAAGCCTTTACGTGCATGCATCGGGACTTCGCTCAAGGGGTAATCGTTTCCCGGTTCGTGCTGCGTCATGTGCCTTGCTCCCTGAATGAGTGACGCAGGCCTGCTGCACCACGCGTGCCAAACGGGCAGCAGTGCGTAAATCGAGGCAGGAACGGAGCAAAACAGGCGGTTCGCGATGCCCTTGAGGGACGAAAGCGGTGCAGCAGTGACACAAAATAGATCAGCCGGACGGCCCTGTGACGAGGGAGCGGGTGTCCTCGCCACAGTGTGTGTTTACTGGCGGTTATTCACCGCGATAGATGCAGCCGCTGGTGCAGGTTTCGTGGATACGAATCGCGCTCAGCTCCGGCAGCAGCGGTTTGAGTTCAGTCCAGATCCATTTGGCCAGCACTTCGCTGGTGGGGTTTTCCAGGCCGGGAATGTCGTTGAGGTAATTGTGGTCGAGGCGTTCGTAGAGCGGCTTGAAAATCGCCTTGATCTCCGAGAAATCGCGAATCCAGCCGGTGTGGGGATCCAGGTCGCCGCTCAGGTGGATCGCCACCTTGAATGAATGCCCATGCAGGCGCCCGCATTTATGGCCGTCCGGTACGTGCGGCAGGCGGTGGGCGGATTCGAATGTAAATTCCTTAAAGATTTCCACAGTATTTTCAGCTCGGTCAGGTATCTGGCAGCCGGCGAGTTTAACAGCTTGCTCCCTCGCCGCGCATACCGCTCGGTCAAAGCGCCTGCAGGCGCTCGCCTAGCCCACCGTTATCGGCCAATTGCAGAAACTCATCCCCCAGCCGCCGGCTCTCGCTCATTGCGGCCTGCCAGTACTTGTTGCGACTCGGATCGTCGCCCATGAAACGCTTGAAGTCGCTGCGATCCGGCAGTTTGCCGTGGGGCAGGCGCGCCAGATACTCCCTGGAGGGCGCGAGCAGCAACACATCCTGCAAGCCTTGCGGATTGCTGCGCCGCCAGGGCAGACCTTTGTCGAACCAGCCGGGGATGACCCGATCGGTGAAGTGCGGGTACAGCACGATGTCGTCGCCGTGGTAGGGCAGGTCGAGGTGGTAGTCCAACAGGCCGCCGTCGCGGTAGGTACCCTGGCCGGCGCCGGGGAGGTCGCGCACGCCTTGCATCACCATCGGGATCGAGCCGGATGCCAGCAATGCCTGGCGCAGGTTGCCCACGTCCAGGTCGAGAAAGCGCGACGCAAAGTCCTTGAGCGGATGCACCGGCGGCGGCTGGCGCGGGTCGTGGACGATCAGACGTTCGAAGTGCCGCGCCAGCCGCGCGCGGCCGCGCAGGTTGTCGGCAATCACCGACGAAAGGCCCAATCCCAGGCGCCCGCGATGGTCATCGGCGAGCAGCCCATGGGTCTTGACCACCATGATGTTGAGCCGGTAATCGGGGTTGTCCAGCACCCGCGCATCGCGCCCGGCCAGTAGATCGTCGAGCATGCGCACGCAGCTCTGGCTCACCTGGGCCATGGTCACGCCCTTGGCGAAACGTTGCTCGTTGTACAGGCGGCCGAGGTCCAGCAGACCTTGCACCGGGTCCGGCAGGCAGGCGCTGGCGAAGCGCCAGGAACCAATCGACGCACCGATCAGCGCGCGTTGCCGTGGTGCGCGGGGCAGCCAGTCGCCGAACAGCGCCAGGTCAAGGCCCTGGATGCCCAAGGCCTTGGGCCCGCCGGCCGCGCCTGGGAGTATGCCGACATCCGCAGGTGCAAGGCCCCGCTCACGAATGCGCGACAGGGCGCGTTTGCCGGCCTTGAGGGTCAGCGCGGGGAATTTGATATGGATGGCTGTCATACCGATCTCTGGTCAAGCAAGGTGTAGGCGCACATGCGCTCGCGAAAAGTGTTAACCATACCGCGTGAATCCTGAATAAACACCGTTGTTTGTGGCGCCGGCTCGGAATTGCCATGGTGGCAATTCAGTTTCAATTAAGTTGCGACGGCTACCGTGACCGACGTAGGAAAACATCGTGTTACGGAGACTCATCATGAAGAGCCTCACAGCTTTATTCGCCGTCGGTATGATCGCCTGCATGGCGAACCAGGCCGGCGCCGTGGATCCCGACAAACCACTGACTGTGCCCGCCACTGTTACAATCGTCGCTTTTGATCAACTGGAAGCTGCGGCGCTGGCCCTGCACCCCGGTTCGACGTTGCTGGACACCGACCTGGACGAGGAATACGGCAAATACCTGTATCAAGTCGAACTGGAAGATGCCCACGGCGTTGAATGGGACATTGAATTGGACGCGCTCACCGGGCAGGTTCTCAAGAATCATCAGGATACGTAATGAAGGTAAATTTACGCGCCGGCGGCCGATGGGCGCTGGTGCTCATGGTGTTCTGCTCAGGCCTGGCGGCGCGCGACCTCAACCAGGATGAAGCCCTGGCGCTGCGCCAGCAGGGGGTGATCCTGCCGCTGGAGCAATTGCTGCAGCAGGCCATGGCGCGACATCCCGGCTCGCGTCTGCTGGAAGCCGAACTTGAAAAGAAACACGGGCAATATGCTTATGAAGTGGAGCTGGTAACCACCGATGGCGTCGTGCGCGAAATCAAGCTGGACGCCACCAGCGGCGTGCTGATCAAAGACGAGGAAGACTGATGCGCCTGCTCCTGGTGGAAGACAACGTACCCCTGGCCGACGAACTGCTGGCCGGCCTGCAGCGGCAGGGCTATGCCGTCGATTGGCTGGCCGACGGGCGCGACGCCGTGTATCAGGGCCGCAGCGAACCTTACGACCTGATCATTCTCGACCTTGGCCTGCCCGGCCTGCCGGGGCTCGAGGTGCTGGCGCAATGGCGCGCGGCGGCACTGGCCACCCCGGTGCTGGTGCTGACCGCCCGTGATTCCTGGGCCGAGCGTATCGAAGGGCTCAAGGCCGGTGCCGACGATTACCTGAGCAAACCCTTTCACCCCGAAGAGTTGCACCTGCGCATTCAGGCGTTGCTGCGCCGCTCCCACGGCCAGGCCAACCAACCCACCCTGCACGCCGCCGGCCTGCACCTGGACGAAGGGCGCCAGTGCGTACTGCGCGACGGCGACGAAATCCAGCTGACTGCCGCCGAGTTCCGCCTGCTGCGTTATTTCATGTTGCACCCTGAGCAAATCCTGTCCAAAAGCCATCTGGCCGAGCATCTGTATGACGGCGAAACCGAGCGCGACTCCAACGTACTGGAAGTGCACGTCAATCACCTGCGTCGCAAGTTGGGCCGCAGCGTGATCGAAACCCGACGGGGCCAGGGCTATCGGTTTGGCGCCGGCGCGGCATGAAGTCGATTCAACGACGCCTGAGCCTGGGGCTGGTCAGCGTGATGGTGATCGTCGGGGTAGTGCTGGCGCAAACCAGCCTGTGGTTGTTCGAAGCCGGGCTGCAACGTTACCTGGAGGCGGGCTTGCGCAATGACGCTGAGAACCTGCTGGTGGCGTTGGTGCGTGGGCCCAATGGCGTACAACTGGACGAACACCGTCTGTCGCCGGCCTATCAGCGGCCATTTTCCGGGCATTATTTCCGTATCGATTTCGTCGACACCCATTGGCGCTCCCGCTCCTTGTGGGATCAGGAACTGCCGCGCCTGTCCGAGGCCGGTCTGAAAGGCAATCTGCAACTGGGGCCTGAAGGCCAGCAATTGCTGGTCCTGCGCTCGGACTACAAGCGCTTCGGTCATTCGATCTCTATCAGTGTGGCGCAGGACTACACACCCGTGCGCGAAAGCTTTCGCATGATGCGTCGGATCGGTCTGGTGCTGGGGCTGGCGGCGTTACTGCTGGTGCTGGCGCTGCAGCGCATCACCGTGCGCCGCGCCCTGCGCCCGCTGGAAACCGCGCGCAACCAGATCGCCCAATTGCAGCAGGGCCAACGCTCGCAGCTCGACACCCAGGTGCCGCTCGAACTGGAACCGCTGGTGGCGCAGATCAACCACCTGCTGGCCCACACCGAAGACAGCCTCAAACGCTCGCGCAATGCCCTGGGCAATCTCGGCCATGCCTTGAAAACCCCGTTGGCGGTGTTGCTGAGCGCGGCGTCCAGCGAGGCGCTCAAGGACCGCCCCGAGCTGAGCCAACTGCTGCGCGACCAGTTGGAGCACGTGCAACAACGCCTCAACCGTGAACTCAACCGCGCGCGCCTGGCCGGTGAAACCCTGCCGGGCGCCTTGTTCGATTGTGAACAGGAACTGCCGGGTCTGCTCGCCACCCTCAATATGATCCATGGCGAACACCTGGACCTCAGCTACCGCACACCTTCCGGTCTGCATTTGCCATGGGATCGCGAAGACCTGCTGGAATTGCTCGGCAACCTGCTGGACAACGCCTGCAAATGGGCGGATGCCGAGGTGCGCCTGACCATCAGCGAAACGCATACACATTACCTGCTGGCGGTGGAAGACGACGGCCCCGGCATTCCCGAAGCCCAGCGCGACCAGGTATTGAGCCGTGGCGCGCGTCTGGATGAACAGGTCGACGGTCACGGCCTGGGATTGGGCATCGTGCGCGATATCGTCGAGGTGTGGGGCGGCGTGTTGCAGCTGCAGCAGAGCGAGTGGGGCGGTTTGAAGGCGCTGATCGAATTACCCAAACGCCATGCGTGACGCATGGCGATCGGGAGTACGCCTCGTTGAAAGGTCTTCAACCTTCACACCCGGAACTGATCCATCAACCCCTGCTGCTGATTGGCCAGACTGTTCAACGCCTGGCTCACCCGCGCCGATTCATTGGCCTGCTCCGACAGCGACTCGGTCACATCGCGAATGGTCGCCACGTTGTTGTTGATCTCCTCGGCCACCGCGCTTTGCTCTTCGGCGGCACTGGCGATCTGCAGGTTCATGTCGCTGATCACGGTGACCGCGTCGCCGATCTGGCGCAGCGCGGTAACGGCCTGGCCGACCTGTTCGACACTGCCCTGGGCCTGGCGATAGCTGTTGCCCATGGCGCCCACTACGTCGGTGGTGCCGCTCTGCAGGTGTTCGATCACCAGGCGGGTTTCTTCCACCGATTCCTGGGTGCGTTGCGCCAGGTTGCGCACTTCGTCGGCTACCACGGCAAAGCCACGGCCGGCCTCACCGGCACGGGCGGCTTCAATCGCAGCGTTAAGCGCCAGCAGGTTGGTCTGCTCGGCGATGCCGCGGATCACCTCCAGCACCGAACCGATTTTTTCGCTGTTGGCTGAAAGGCCTTCGACCCGCGTCATGGCCGTGCTCATGTCTGCCGCCAATTGGTCGATATTGGCGGTGGTGCGGTCGATCACGGTGAGGCCGGCGCGGGTGGCCCGGTCGGCATCGCGCGCGGCCTGGGCCGCCTGTGCCGCGCTGCGGGCCACGTCCTGGGCGGTGGCGCTCATTTCATGGGAGGCGGTGGCCACCTGGTCGACCTGGCGATACTGCTGCTCCATGCCGGCGCTGGTCTGGGTGGCGATCGCGGCGGATTGGTCGGCGGTGCCACGGGCGTCCTGCACCGAGCGTTTGACCTCGGCGATGATCGGCTGCAGTTTGTCGAGGAAGCGGTTGAACCAGCCGGCCAGTTGGCCCAGTTCATCGCGTTTGTCATAGGCCAGGCGTCGCGTCAGGTCGCCTTCGCCGCTGGCGATGTCTTCGAGCATGCGCGCAACGTCCAGGATCGGCCGGGTCACGCTGCGGGCCATCAACCACACCAGGATCAGGCCGATCACCGCCGCGAGCAGGCCCAGGCTCAGTTCCAGCAGGGTGCCACGGGTGTTGTGCGCGTCCATCTGCGCCTTGAGGGCTTCGGCGGGGCCTACCAGGACTTTTTCCGGTACTTCAAGCAACACCCCCCACGGTTTGCCGCCGGGGATCGGCGCAAACGGCGCCAGTACCTTCAGCTGATGCTCGGTGCGCAGGCTGCTGATGCCCGTGCTGCCGGCCAGGGCACCGATCAGCTGCGCGCCGCTGTTGCGGTCGACCTGGTCCAGGCGCTGGCTGAGTTTGCCGGCGTCCGCGCTGTGCCCGGCGAGCAAGCCGGTGGGGCTGAGGATGCTGACCTGGGTCTGGCCGTCGTACAGCTTGTGGCTGGCCTGTTGGCTCACGGCCTGCAGACTGTTGAGGTTGATGTCCACCGACAGCGACGCGATGACCTTACCGTTGACCATCAGCGGGAACACGATGCTGGTCATCAGCACGTTCTGCCCGTTGATCACATAAAAATAGGGTTCGATCACGCACGGCTTGAGGGTGGTGCGCGGGCAGGTGAACCAGGCGTTGGCCTTTTCACCGCTGGGGCCGACGGCGGTGTCGGTCATGTCGCTTTCCGGCAGCGCCATCGAGGTCAACTGGCCGGGCGTCGGCTGCGACCAGTACAGGGCAAAGCGGCCCTTGTCGTTGCTGCCCAGCTCGGCTTGGCTCGCGAACAGTTCGTCCTTGCCGTCCAGCGCATTGGCTTCGAATACCAGCGAAAGGCCCAGCAGGTCCGGGTTGGCCTGCAACGCGGCCTTGACCTGGCGGGTCAGGTCTTCGCGGGTGTCGAAGGCGTCCAGAAAGCGTTTTTCGGCCTGTTCGCGCAAGAACAGTACCTGGCGGGCAAAGCCATGACCATATTGGTAGGCGTCCATGAACTGCCGGCGAATCCCCAGCGCCTGCACCTCACCCTGGGCTTCGATACGCGCCTGGGCGGCTTCGTCGAGCATTTGCATGCTGGACGCTTTGACCTGCTCGGAATTCTGCGCCATGCGGTACAGCGACAACCCCACCAGCAGGCTCACGATTCCCAGCAGGCAGAGGCCGGCGAGCAGGGTGATTTTCCATTGAATGGAGAGTTGTCTAAGCGACATCGGACATCCTTACCTGAAAACACGAAGAGCCTGTTTATCGGCGGCTCTGACGGTTTCTTTATTCAAACGGTCAATTTAAATCTGCCGGGAGCGCCCGTGCCTTCGCATCGGTTTTTGACATGCGGCCGCGCCTGCTGCAAAGTGCCCGCCCTCTAATAAGACCTCCTTGAAGCCTGCACGCCGGCCGCCCTTCCAATGGGCCGCCGGGGCGCGGGCATGCCTGTTTTTCTGTTTCTGCTTGAGGTAACCATGATTAACGCAGTCATCGCCGCGGTCGGCACCATGCTGGTGCTCAGCCTGTCCCGCGTGCATGTGGTCATCGCCATCATCGTCGGCGCGGTGGTGGGCGGTCTCACCGGCGGCCTGGGCATCGAGGCCACCCTCAGCGCTTTCAACGGCGGCTTGGGCGGCGGCGCGACGGTGGCGTTGTCCTACGCCTTGCTCGGTGCGTTCGCGGTGGCAATCGCCAAGTCCGGCCTGGCCCATGCTCTGGCGGACAAGGCGCTGCTGCTGGTGGACCGTCAGGAAGCCACTGGCGGCAGTCACGTCAAATGGTTGCTGATCGGCCTGCTGTGGGTGGTGGCGATTGCGTCGCAGAACATCCTGCCGATCCACATTGCGTTTATCCCGCTGCTGGTGCCGCCACTGTTGTACGTGTTGACCAAGCTGCAGCTGGACCGCCGCTTGATCGCCTGTGTGATGACCTTCGGTCTGATCACGCCGTACATGTTCCTGCCGGTGGGCTTCGGCAATATCTTTCTCAACCAGATCCTGCTGGCCAACGTAGCCAAGAGTGGGGTGGATATCAGCCAGGTCAACGTGACCCACGCCATGAGTCTGCCGGCGCTGGGCATGGTGGTCGGCCTGCTGGTCGCGGTATTTATCAGCTACCGCAAAAAACGCGTGTACGACCTGGAAAAAATCGAGCGGGTCGAGCAGGTGGCGGTGCAGTACAACCCGCTGACCCTGCTGGTGGCCGGTGTGGCGATTGCCTCGGCGTTTATCATTCAGTTGTGGCTGGACTCGATGATCATCGGCGCACTGGCCGGGTTCCTGATCTTCTCGGCTTCGGGCATCGTGCGCTGGCGCGAGACCGATGACCTGTTCACCGAAGGCATGAAGATGATGGCCATGATCGGCTTCATCATGATCGCCGCCTCAGGGTTCGCCGAAGTGCTCAAGGCCACCGGCGATGTGCGTTCGCTGGTGGAAACGTCGGCTGCGTTCATCGGCCACAGCCGTGGGGTCGGTGCGCTGTTGATGTTGCTGGTGGGGCTGCTGGTGACCATGGGCATCGGCTCGTCGTTTTCCACGGTGCCGATCCTGGCCGCCATCTTCGTGCCGCTGTGCGTGCAACTGGGCTTCAGCCCAATGGCCATCGTGTGCATCGTCGGCACGGCGGGGGCGTTGGGGGATGCCGGTTCGCCCGCGTCGGATTCCACCCTCGGCCCGACCTCCGGCCTGAATATCGACGGCCAGCACCACCACATCTGGGACACCGTGGTTCCCACGTTCCTGCACTACAACATCCCGTTGCTGGCGTTTGGCTGGCTGGCGGCGATGACTCTTTGACCCTGTAACTGTAGGAACGGGCGCGCTCGCTCCTACAGATAGTTTTCCATCGGCCGATACGCTCTCAAGTCGCCCAATAAGAGAGAAAAGCCATGCGTCTGAGCCTGAAGGCCAAAGTCCTGTCCCTTGCCGTCGTGCCGGTGTTGCTGTTCGCGGTGGTCATCAGCCTCACCACGGTGTGGATCCTCCAGGGCCAGGCGCGCAGTGAGGTGGATGAAACCCGCCAGCGCCTGCTCAATAACGCCAAAGCCACCCTGCAAAGTTATGTGGAAGTGGCCATGAGTACCATCAAGCCGCTCTACGATGCCGCCGCGCCCGGCGATACGGCGGCGCGGGCCGAGGTGGTCAAGCTGCTGTCCAACACCAGCTATGGCAAGGACGGTTATTTCTTCGGCTACGACTCCGAAACCATCCGCCTGTTCAAAGGCAACAGCCCCGACGGCGTGGGCAAGAGCTTCAAGGACAACCGCGACCCCAACGGCGTCTATGTCAATCGCGACCTGGTCAAGGTCGGCAAGGACGGCAGCCATTACCTGCAATACAGCTCGACCCAGCCGGGGCAGACCGAACTGGTGCCCAAGCTCGGCTACACCGAGTACCTGCCCAAGTGGGACATGGTCATCGGCACCTCGGTCAACCTCGACGGCATCGAAGCCCAGGTGGCGGTGGTCGAGGCCAAGGTCGAGAAGCGCATGGAAGGCGTGCTGCTGAGCATCCTCGGCGTGGCGGTGGTGGTGTTGCTGGTGATTGCCGCCGTGGGCATGGTGCTGGCCAATACGATTCTGCGCCCGCTGCATTTGATGAAAGCCAACCTCGACGATATCGCCGCAGGCGAGGGCGACCTGACCCGACGCCTGGCCATCACCAGCCAGGACGAACTGGGCGAGTTGGCCGGCGCGTTCAATCGGTTTGTCGACAAGATCCACGGCCTGGTGCGCCAGATCACTGAAATGACCGCGCAGCTCACCGGTCTGGTCAGTCAGGTGTCCGACCAGGCCCAGCGTTCGGAGCAGGCCATGGAGCGTCAGCGTCACGAGACAGATCAGGTTGCCACCGCCATCAATCAAATGTCGTCCGCCGCCCAGGAAGTGGCGCGCAGCGCCCAGGGCGCCTCGGTGGCCGCGCAGCAGACCGACGCCGAAGGTCAGGCGGCCAAACGCGTGGTAGACGGCAGCATCGTGCAGATCCACGCGTTGGTGAACGATATCCGCAGCAGCGGCGTGTCCCTCGACAGCCTGCAACAGGACGTGACGTCGATTGTCAGCGTGTTGAGCGTCATCCGCTCGATCGCCGAGCAGACCAACCTGCTGGCCCTCAACGCTGCCATCGAAGCCGCGCGGGCCGGGGAGGCCGGCCGTGGTTTCGCGGTGGTGGCCGACGAAGTGCGCGCCCTGGCCAGCCGCACCCAGACCAGCACCCAGGAAATCCAGGGCATGATCGACCGCCTGCAAACCGGCACCGAGGCGGCCGTGCAAGCCATGCGCCGCTCCAGCGACGCCGGCGACGGCACCTCGGCCCAGGCCAACCAGGCCGGCACATCGCTGGATACCATGGCCCAGTTGATCGCCACCATCAATTCAATGAACGCCCAGATCGCCAGCGCCGCCGAAGAACAGACCGCCGTGGCCGAAGAGATCAACCGCAGCGTGCATCAGATTGCCTCGGCGGTGGACAGCGTGGCCGATGAGACCCAACGGGGCGCCCAGACTTCGCGCAGTCTGGCGGAGCTGGGCCAACGCCTGGGGCAACTGGTCGGCCAGTTCAGGATCTGATCAGACGTCGCGCATCAACAAGCCAAAGCGCAGGTCTATCTCAACGGGCAGCGGTAGATACACCGTATGCCCGTCCCCCGGCGCCACGTCGATGGCTTCGTCCTTGGCGTTGCGCAGGCCGGCCAGATCGAAGTGAAAATTGCCGGTGGGCGTCATCAATTCCAAGTGATTGCCCACGGCGAAGCGGTTCTTCACCTTGACCTCGGCCAATTCGCCCCGGCGCTCGCCGGTCAGCTCACCGACAAACTGCTGGCGCTCGGAGACCGAGCTGCCGTTCTGGTAGTTCTGGTATTCGTCGTGGACGTGGCGGCGCAGGAAACCTTCGGTGTAGCCGCGCTGGGCCAAGGACTCGAGGTCCGTCAGCAGGTTGCGGTCGAACGCGCGACCGGCCACCGCATCGTCGATGGCGCGGCGATACACCTGGGTGGTGCGCGCGCAGTAGAAGTGCGACTTGGTGCGGCCTTCGATCTTCAGCGAGTGCACGCCCATATGGGCCAGGCGCTCCACGTGCTGCACGGCGCGCAGGTCCTTGGCGTTCATGATGTAGGTGCCGTGTTCGTCCTCGAAGGCGGGCATCTGTTCGTCGGGGCGGTTGGCTTCCTGCAACAGGAACACCTGATCGGTGGGCGCGCCGATACCCAGGGTCGGTTCCGGCGCGTATTGCTGGACGATCTCGCCGTTGGCGTTTTCCACCGCCGGGGTGGCCTGGTATTTCCAGCGGCAGGCGTTGGTGCAGGTGCCCTGGTTGGCGTCGCGCTTGTTCATATAGCCCGAGAGCAGACAGCGCCCGGAATACGCCATGCACAAGGCGCCGTGTACAAACACTTCCAGCTCCATGGCCGGCACGTGCTCGCGGATTTCGCCGATCTCTTCCAGTGACAATTCCCGCGACAGGATCACCCGGCAGATCCCTTGCTGCTGCCAGAACTCGACACTGGCCCAGTTCACTGTATTGGCCTGCACCGACAGATGAATCGGCATCTGCGGGAAGTGCCGGCGCACCAGCATGATCAGTCCCGGATCGGACATGATCAGCGCATCCGGGCCCATGGCGATCACCGGCGCCAGGTCCTTGAGAAAGGTTTTGAGCTTGGCGTTGTGCGGCGCAATGTTCACCACCACATAAAAGCGCTTGCCCTGGGCGTGCGCTTCCTGGATGCCCAGGGCCAGGTTGGCGTGGTCGAACTCGTTATTGCGCACCCGCAGGCTGTAGCGCGGTTGCCCGGCGTACACCGCATCGGCGCCGTAGGCAAAGGCGTAGCGCATGTTTTTCAGGGTGCCGGCGGGGGCGAGCAGTTCGGGGGCGATAACAGTGGGCATGGCGTAGGGTCGCAAAAAGGCGCGAGGGTAGTGCAGGGCGGATGAGGGCTTATTGACCCAGGTCATTTTTGTATCGCTGTGTATCTCCAGGCGCTGTGGATACGTACCGAGGGGCGCGCGGCGATTTTCGACACAGGCGCGATACCTGCGGCGCTTTTAATCGGTTCCAACGAGGCACACCGCCTCGCTTCGACCCGAACCTGGAGCCTATCGCCATGAACCACAGCAAAGCCCTCTACGCCGCTTGCCTGTTCGCCGCCCTCAACCTCTGCACGCTGTCGGCGCGCGCGCAAGCCAGTGCCAACGAGCAGACCTACACCTACGGCACGCATCTGGACATCCGCAAAGTGCTGTCGATCACCGAAGACGCCGGGCCGTCCTGCGGCGTGGTGGGCGCGCGGATGACCTACCTCGACTCACACGGCACCGAACAGGTTCTGAACTACCAGAAAGTGTCCGACACCTGCATCGGCGACAACTGAGTTCGCCACGCGCGACCCGAGGTGAACATCATGCTATTGATCGCATTCCTGGGCGGCGTCCTGACCGTCCTCAGTCCTTGTATCCTGCCGGTGGTGCCGTTTCTGTTCGCCGGTGTCGACCGCACCCGCCGCTCAATCCTGCTGACCCTCGGCGGCATGGCGCTGACCTTTGCGCTGATCGCCAGCCTGGCGGTGGTCAGCAGCGAGTGGGTGGTACGCGCCAACGCCACCGGACGGCAGGTGGCGTTGATCGTGATGGTGCTGTTTGCGCTGTCGTTGATCAGCGCGCGGATCGGTGGCTGGCTGGCGCGCCCGTTCGTGCTGCTGGGTAACCGCATCGCTCCCGACGGCCGCGCGCTGTCGGGGCCGCTCAAGTCCCTGCTGATCGGCGTCGCCACGGGCCTGTTGTGGGCGCCGTGCGCCGGGCCGATCCTCGGGGTGATCCTCACCGGTGCGATGCTGCAGGGCGCCAATGCGCAGACCAGCCTGTTGCTGCTGGCCTATGGCATGGGCAGCGCTCTGTCCCTGGGCACATTGATCTTCGCCGGGCGCGGCCTGATGAACCGGCTCAAGGCGTCGGTTCCGCTGACCGGTTGGCTGCGTCGGGGTGCCGGGGTGGCGGTATTGGCGGCGGCGGCGGTGATTTCCACCGGTGCCGACCGAACCCTGCTGGCTGGCACCTCGTCCGAGGGCGTCAGCCGCCTGGAGAGCGGGGTGCTGGAAAACGTGCCCAAGGTGGTGGATTACCTGGTCAGCAAGGTCAAGGCGGCGCCGCTGGCCGCGAACGACCAGGGTGCGATGCCGTCGCTGTCCGGTGCCGTTGAATGGCTCAACTCGCCGCCGCTGACCCCGCAGGCGCTCAAAGGCAAAGTGGTGCTGGTGGATTTCTGGACGTATGACTGCATCAACTGCCAGCACACCCTGCCGTATGTCAAAGCATGGGCTGAGAAGTACGCCAAGGATGGATTGGTGGTGATCGGCGTGCACACCCCGGAATACGGGTACGAGCGCATCATCGACAACGTCAAGGCCCAGGTGCGCAGATTGGGCATCACCTACCCGGTGGCCATCGACAATAACTACGCGATCTGGCGCAATTTCGACAATCAGTATTGGCCTGCCCGTTACCTGATCGATGCCAAGGGGCGCATACGCGGCAGCCACTTCGGCGAAGGTCGCTACGAGGCCCAGGAGCGGATGATCCGGGCATTGTTGGACGAGGCCAAGGCAGACGATTCGCACCCGTGAACAGGGCGGTTTACCGGTGTGCGATAAATAAGGGCACTCCCAGGTTTTGCAGCGGACTAAGCAACAGGGCCTACACAGGCCCGTTGCTTTTCTGACATGGACCGGACATGAACCAAACCACCCTGCAATTCAAAACCCTGTTGTTACTGCTGGTCCTGGTGACCGTCGCCTTTATCTGGATATTGCTGCCGTTTTACGGCGCGGTGTTCTGGGCGGTGATCCTCGGCATCATCTTTGCGCCCATGCAGCGCCGCGTGCAGCTCAAGTTTGGCTGGAACCGCAATCTCACGTCCCTGACCACCTTGACCGCATGCCTGGTCATCGCGATTTTGCCGGTGATTATCACCAGTGCGTTGCTGGTACAGGAGGGCGCCACGCTGTACAAGAACATCGAAAGCGGCAAGCTGGATGTGGCCGGCTACATCGAACAGTTCAAGAACTTCCTGCCGCCGTATTTCCAGCACCTGCTGGATCGCTTTGGCATGGGCAACCTGGAAGGGCTGCGCGAGAAAATCGTCAAGAGCGCGATGCAGGGCAGTCAGTTCTTTGCCACCCAGGCGTTCAGTTTCGGCCAGGGCACGTTTGATTTCCTGGTGAGCTTTTTCATCATGCTGTATCTGCTGTTTTTCTTTTTGCGCGATGGCCCGGAGCTGGTGCGCAAGGTGCGCACGGCGGTGCCGTTGGCCGAACCGCAAAAGCGTCGCCTGCAGCTCAAGTTCAACCGCGTGGTGCGCGCCACGGTCAAGGGCAACGTGCTGGTGGCGGTGACCCAGGGCGCGTTGGGCGGGTTGATTTTCTGGTTTCTGGATATCCCCAGCGCGTTGCTCTGGGCGGTGCTGATGGCGTTCCTGTCTCTGTTGCCGGCGGTGGGCGCGGGCATCGTGTGGGGGCCGGTGGCGGCGTATTTCCTGCTGAGCGGGGCGATCTGGCAGGGCGTGGTGCTGGGCCTGTTCGGCGTATTCGTGATCGGCCTGGTAGACAACGTGCTGCGCCCGATCCTGGTGGGCAAGGACACCAAGATGCCCGACTACCTGATCCTGATCTCGACCCTGGGCGGCTTGTCGGTGTTCGGCCTGAACGGGTTTGTGATCGGGCCGCTGGTGGCGGCGCTGTTCATGTCGAGTTGGGCGCTGTTTGTCGAGAGCAAGCCGCGGGTCAAGTTGCCGTTGCCGTAAACCGGCCGCTTCACGCTTGCAATTGGTAGGTGGTGGCTTGCAACTGGTGTTCGGCGGCTTTCAACGAGGTGAGCGGGCCGGTAATGGGCTCGCCTTCGCGTACCAGGTACCAGCAAGCCAGCACACCCGAGGCGCGCAGAGGGGCGGGGACGGCACTGCCGATGACGGACATGATCTGAACACTGGGCATAAGGACCTCCAATCGTGGTAGGGGTCACCTTACGGGCCATGGCGGCTGAGGAAAAATCAACTGGCTCGATAGTCAACATCGATGCCAGGCGTCAGTCCACCACTTGATCGAGCATGCTCACCACTTCCTGCTCGTTGAGCAGACCCTTGCGCACCAGGTTTTCCGCGAGCAGGGCAAGGAACTTCGCGCTGCGGTGGCCTTCGAGGTGCTTGAGTTCGGTCAGGGCGCTGTACACCTTGCTGGAGGTGCAGAGGCCGGCGGTGCGGTGCGGGTTTTGCGTGGGCATGGTCAATCGTCCTTATTGTTATTGGGTGGACAGGCTCGATAGTGAGAGGGTTGTGTGACGCAAACATGACAGCGCGAGCCCCGTTCGGGCAAGTAGACATTGGTGTCAATCATGTGTGAATACGCGCCCGGCATTGTCCCCATAGCGACCTTGAAGCGATGAAACCGGACGTCGTCGCAAAAAAAAGGTTCTTCACGGAATCCCGGGAAACATAGAAACAAGAACGCCGATTTGATGGATG
>NZ_JARVSS010000031.1:0-63732 GCF_030209095.1 Pseudomonas sp. lyk4-R2A-8 | reverse complement strand
GCAGTCCTTTTGTGGTGAGCGGGCTTGCCCCGCGCTGGGCTGCGCAGCGGCCCCCTCCCATCCACCGTGTACTTTCAGGTAAACCCCACCGCCTGGCTTTGGGGCCGCTGCGCAGCCCAGCGCAAGCAAGCTTGCTCAGCACAGGGGAATTGGACAAGACACACTCGTTGCGGCGGGCCTGTCTTTTTCTGTGGTGAGCAAACTGTGCCAAAGGCTTATCGGATGGACACCGCCGCTCGCGCGCTGTGCAGCTTCTTGTAGCTGTCGATCAAGCGCAAGTGCCGGTCCAGTCCTTCGAGCTTCATGCTGGTCGGGGTCAACCCATGGAACCGCACGCTGCCGTCGACCGAGCCGATCACCGCATCCATGCGCTCATCGCCGAACATGCGCCGGAAGTTGGCCTCGTAGTCCGCCAGTTCCAGGTCGTCGTCCAGTTCCATCTCCAGCACGGCGTTGAGCGCTTGGTAGAACAGCCCGCGCTCGGCGGTGTTGTCGTTGTACTGCAGGAACATCTCCACGCACTCCTTGGCCTCTTCATACTGGCGCAAGGCAAGGAAGATCAGCAGTTTCAGCTCCAGGATGGTGAGTTGGCCCCACGCGGTGTTGTCGTCGAACTCGATGCCGATCAGGGTGGTGATGTCGGTGTAATCGTCCAGCTCGCTTTCGATCAGGCGCTCAACCAAGGCCTCCAGCTCTGCGTCGTCCAGGCGGTGCAGGTTGAGGATATCGGCGCGGAAAAACAGGGCCTTGTTGGTGTTGTCCCAGATCAGATCTTCCACCGGGTAGATTTCCGAGTAGTCCGGCACCAGGATCCGACAGGCCGTGGCGCCAAGGTGGTCGTACACCGCCATGTAGGACTCTTTACCCATGCTATCGAGAATGCCGAACAACGTTGCGGCTTCCTCGACGTTGGAGTTTTCGCCCTGACCGGAGAAGTCCCATTCGACAAATTCGTAATCCGAACGGGCACTGAAGAAACGCCACGACACCACGCCGCTGGAGTCGATGAAGTGCTCGACGAAATTATTCGGCTCGGTCACCGCCTGGCCTTCGAACGTCGGCTGCGGCAGGTCGTTCAGGCCTTCGAAACTGCGGCCTTGCAGAAGTTCGGTGAGGCTGCGCTCCAGCGCCACTTCCAGGCTCGGGTGCGCGCCGAACGAGGCGAACACGCCGCCGGTGCGCGGGTTCATCAGGGTCACGCACATCACCGGGAATTCACCGCCCAGCGACGCATCCTTGACCAGCACAGGGAACCCCTGGGCCTCCAGACCTTGAATGCCGGCCAGGATGTTCGGGTACTTGGCCAGCACCTCGGCGGGCACGTCCGGCAGGGCGAATTCACCTTCGATGATTTCGCGCTTCACGGCCCGCTCGAAAATCTCCGACAGGCACTGCACCTGGGCTTCGGCCAGGGTGTTGCCGGCACTCATGCCATTACTGAGGTAGAGGTTTTCGATCAGGTTGGACGGGAAATACACCACCTCGCCATCCGAGCGGCGCACGAACGGCAGCGATACGATGCCGCGCTCTTCGTTGCCGGAGTTGGTGTCGAACAGGTGCGAACCACGCAGTTCGCCGTCGCGGTTGTAGACCTTCAGGCAATAGGCGTCGAGGATGTGTGTCGGCAGTTCATCGTTCGGACCGGGCTGGAACCAGCGCTCATCCGGGTAATGAACGAACGGCGCGTTGGCCAGCTCTTCGCCCCAGAACTGATCGTTGTAGAAGAAGTTGCAGTTGAGCCGCTCGATGAACTCACCCAGCGCCGACGCCAGGGCGCCCTCTTTGGTCGCGCCCTTGCCATTGGTGAAACACATCGGCGAGTGCGCATCGCGGATATGCAGCGACCACACGTTCGGCACGATATTGCGCCACGACGCGATTTCAATCTTCATGCCCAGGCCCGCCAGAATGCCGGACATATTGGCGATGGTCTGCTCCAGCGGCAGGTCTTTACCGGCGATATAGGTTCCGCCGTCGGACAGCGCGCTGGGCATCAACAAGGCCTGGGCGTCGGCGTCGAGGTTGTCGACTTCTTCGATCACGAATTGCGGCCCGGCCTGCACCACTTTCTTCACGGTGCAGCGATCGATGGAACGCAGGATGCCTTGACGGTCCTTATCGGAAATGTCCGCAGGCAACTCGACCTGGATCTTGAAAATCTGGTTGTAGCGGTTTTCCGGGTCGACGATGTTGTTCTGCGACAAACGAATATTGTCGGTGGGGATATTGCGTGTCTGGCAGTACAGCTTCACGAAATACGCCGCGCACAGCGCAGACGATGCCAGGAAATAATCAAAGGGGCCCGGCGCCGAGCCATCGCCTTTATAGCGAATGGGCTGGTCGGCAATCACCGTGAAGTCATCGAACTTGGCTTCAAGCCGGAGGTTGTCGAGAAAGTTGACCTTAATTTCCATGCGGGCACACCAGAATAACGGGCTAAACAAAAATGGCCGCCATTATGGGGTTTTTCATCGGGAAGTTTCAGGCTTTTGACCAGCGGCGGATCAATTGCCAAATGAATATTAATTTTTTGTGATTTGCCGCCGATGGACTGGGCGCAACCAGGGAGTAGTCCGAATGCGCAACAACCAGCCCGTAACACAGCGTGAGATTTCCCTCGCGCCGCAGCAGAAACTCATCTCCGCTACAGATGTGCAAGGGATGATCACTTACTGCAACGACGCTTTCGTCGAGATCAGCGGTTTCAACCGCGACGATCTGATCGGCGCCCCGCAGAACATCGTGCGCCACCCCGACGTGCCACCGGCCGTGTTCGAACACATGTGGAATGCTCTCAAGCAAGGCCAGCCCTGGATGGGCATCGTCAAAAACCGCTCGAAGAACGGCGACCATTATTGGGTCAACGCCTACGTCACGCCGATCTTCGACGGCAGTCGGGTGGTAGGTTTCGAGTCGGTGCGGGTCAAGCCCACCGCCGATGAAATCCGCCGCGCCCAAACCCTCTATCAACGGATCAGCCACGGCAAAACCGGCGTACCGCGCCAGGACGCGTGGCTGGCCGGCCTGTTGAACGGTGTGCCGTATGCGGCCAGCGGTATCGCCGGCAGCCTGGCCGGGTTGTTCCTCAGCGCACCGGTGGCCGTCGCGGTTGCTGTAGCGGTGGCGTTGCCGATAGGCATGCTCTGCTCAAGAGCACGCCACGGCAGCACGCTGCGCCTATTGCAAGGGGTCGAGCCCTCCACGTCGGATGCGTTGATCGCGCAGATGTACAGCGACGCGCGCGGCCCGCAGGCACGTTTGGAAACCGCGTTCCAAAGCCAGAACGCGCGCCTGAAAACCTGCCTCACCCGCCTGCAGGACAGCGCTGAACAACTCAGCACCCTGGCCGGGCAATCCGACCAGTTGGCCAGCGCCAGCGCCCGGGGCCTGGACCGCCAACGGGTGGAGACCGAACAGGTGTCCGCTGCCGTTAACCAGATGGCCGCGACGACGCAGGAAGTCGCCAGTCACGTACAACGCACCGCCGACGCCACCCAGCAAGCCAACGTGCTCACCGGCCGCGGCCGCGAAGTGGCGCGCGATACCCGTCACGCCATCGAGCGGCTGTCGGCGGTAGTCGGCGAGACCGGTGTCTCCGTGGCGCAACTGGCGCGTGACAGCGATGACATCGGCACCGTGGTCGACGTGATCAAAGGCATCGCAGACCAGACCAACTTGCTGGCGCTCAACGCCGCCATCGAAGCCGCCCGCGCCGGTGAGCAAGGTCGCGGCTTTGCGGTGGTGGCCGATGAGGTTCGTCAACTGGCCCAGCGGACCTCACAGTCAACGACCCAGATCCACGCGTTGATTACGCAACTGCAAACGTCTTCCAGCAACGCGGTGCAAAGCATGCACAACGGTCAGCGCCAAGCGCAGGAAGGCGTGGCGCGGGTGCTCGAAGCAGACCAGGCGCTGGCGGGGATCAGCGAGGCGGTGTCGCATATTACCGAGATGACCACTCAGATCGCCGCCGCCACCGAAGAACAAAGCGCGGTGGCCGAAGAGATCAGCCGCAACATCACCACCATCGCCGAACTGGCCGACCAAACCTCGATGCAGGCCCGTCAATCGACAGACCTGAGCAGGGAACTGACCGACACAGCGTCGACTCAGTACGCGTTGGTTGAGCGGTTCAATCGCTGAAGCCGCGACAACGGTGTGACCGAGGTGCATCACCGGCAGCATCAAGGCTGCCGGCGATACATCCCGGTCAGGTAGTCGGGAAAGTCCGGCTCTGCGTTGTGCCTGATCACCGCGAAATCTTTTACCAGTTGGATGTGATACGGCCCGGTGCCTTTGCTGGCCAAAGGTGCACGCACGATGATCAGGTTCTCGGTTTCCATCGGCACGCGCTGCTGCGTGGCGACGATAGGTTTTCCGCTGGCGGTGTCGTGGAGGGTCACGCTGAATTGCGCCACTTCGCGGCCCTGGGCATCGCGCTGGGGCAGGATCTTCAAGTCCAGGTCACCGTCGCGGCCCAGGTAGTCGTCGCGCATCTGGTAATGGCCGCTGCGCTGGTCGCGGGCTACGTCGCCGTACTTGGGGTACTCCGGCTCGCGGTCCTCGACATGCAGTTGCACTGCCAACTGCGACGCACCTTTCTTGCCGCTGCTGACCCAGGCGCCGCGGTAGTCGAAGGGTTCGACGCTGTCACGGGTGATCTGCCAGGTGCCGGTCTGATGGCCGTCGTCAGCCGATTCGTGCAGGTAAACGAAGGGTTTGTCCTCATAGTCGCCCATCGAGCCCACCAGTTTGATCGGTTTGCCGCTGCCACTTTTGGTGTAGCGCACTTCGCCGATCAGTACCTCGCCTTGCTGCTGATACCAGAGTTGCACCGGGATCTTGCCGTTGAGAGTGCCGGCGAGCATCTGCGGGTCTTCATTGACCGGCCCTTCCAGCCGCGGGGTTTCACGCCACTGGCCGTCCTTCCATTCGCCGCTGGTGCGCAGCATGTAGCCTTTGGGCATGCTGGTGCCGTCGTCGCTTGCCAGTACTTCTTCCTGCGTATAGGCGCTGAGTCGCACCAGCTCGCCGTCGCGCATCTGCCAACGGCTGGCGCGCGTCCAGCAGCAGCCCCGGTCGGTTTGCGAATGGATGATGCCGTCCTTGGGATTGATCGAGAACATGCCGCCGGAGGTCTCGTTCGCCAGGTCGGTGAGTGGGCGATTGAACACCCAGCGTGGCTGCTGCGGATCTTGCAGGTACACGTCGTAGTTCGACTGAAAGCCCGCATCGGCGCCGTCGCCGTTACGGATCGCCAGATCCTGGCGACCGTCCTGGTTGATATCGGCGAAATACACCACGCCATTTTCGCCGACCAGGCGCCACTCCAGAGTCTTGCCGTCGCCGTCGAGCGGCACGCTGGCAGCAGGCGTGCGCAGTTGCTGGAGGATCGCCAGGGTGGTTTTATCGCGCAGGGTGACCAGCGCCGGCGCCAGTTGCTGCAGGTCTTGCGGCACGTCAGGAAACAGCACTTCCAGCAGAGACCGGCCGCTGGGGTCGTTCAGAGAAAACGAGCGGGGCTCGGCCATGGCCGTGGTCGCGAACACCGTTGAGACAAGCACTGCGCTGACGAGCGAACGCATGGAAAGCATCCTTGCTGAAATCCGGGGGCCGCAGTGTAAAGGCAAACCATGAAGGCTTCGAACAAATTGCTGTGGGCGCGCGGGCGGGCTGTTATGTTGCGTGCTTCTCATGCCTAGGGAGGTGTCATGGAACCGTTAGCCGACAACGCAGCCTTGCTGCTTATCGACATGCAGCAAGGCATGAACCAGCCGACCCTGGGGCGGCGCAACAACCCGGATGCCGAGCGGCATATGCAGCAATTGCTCGTCGCCTGGCGCCAATGCGCGCGTCCGGTGGTGCATGTGCGGCATATCTCCCGCTCGCCGACGTCAGTGTTCCGGCCCGGTCAGCCCGGCTGCGAATTCCAGCCGGCGCTGCAACCGTTGGCCCATGAGCATGTGGTGGAGAAAAACATACCGGACGCCTTCATCCACTCCGGCCTTGAACGCTGGCTGCACCAGCGTGGCATTCGGCAGTTGGTTATCGCGGGCGTGATCACCAACAACTCCGTCGAAGCCACCGCCCGCAGCGGCGGCAACCTGGGCTTTAACGTAATCGTCGCCGCCGACGCTTGCTACACCTTTGACCAGACCGACTTATCCGGGCGCCTGTGGCCGGCCGAGGATGTGCATGCACTGTCGTTGAGCAACCTGGCGATGGACTATGCCAAGGTGGTCGAAACTTCACAGATACTGGACTTAAAGGCTGACACATAAACCTGTGGTAAGCGGGCTTGTCGAATCGTCGCACCGCCCGCGCTGGGCCGCGAAGCGGCCCTGTTCCCAGACACCGCGGTGTGCCAGGCAAAAACGCCTGGCAGGTTTTGGGGCTGCTGCGCAGCCCAGCGCAGGGCAAGCCTGCTCACCACAAAAACCTCACATTGCTCAGGCTCTGTGTTCTATCGAAGAGGTCTAGATACCTGTGCCTATCGGGGCAGGCTCCCACATCGTGCTCTGTGTAGGTCAGGATTCAGCAAGACACTTGCACCTCCACCATCCCACCCTTCAACCGCACCGGCCACACCCGCAGGCGCTGGCGCTGGGTTTCCAGGCATTGGCCGTCGTGCAGGCGGTAATGCTGTTTGTAGATCGGCGCGGCCACCACCAGCTCGCCCTTGAGGCTGCCCACCAGGCCACGGCCGATTACATTGGCGCCGGACTCCGGGTCGTGGTTGTCGATAGCGTAGAGCGTCTGTGCTTCGGCGTCGGGCAGGTAGAACAGCGCCACCTGTGCGCCGTCCAGCCACACCACCACGCCGGAATTGCGCACCAGGTCGGTTTCATTGCAAACGGCTTTCCAGCTGGCGAGTGTACGTAAGGTATTGGGCTGGCTCATCAGGCAATCTCCTCGGCGACGGCAATCAGGTTGAGTTCGGCGGCCATGATCGGGCGACGCTGGCCGCGTTCCTGGACGAAGTGAATGTCCGGGTCCGGGCGTTTGTCGTTGACGAAGGTGCGGAAGCGCTTGAGTTTTTCCGGGTCTTTGAGGGCATTGGCCCATTCGCATTCGTAGCGGTCGACCACCTGTTGCATCTGCGCTTCCAGTTCGGCGCCCAGGCCCAGGCTGTCGTGCACGATCACATCCTTGAGGAAATCCAGGCCGCCTTCCAGGCTTTCGCGCCACACCGAAGTGCGTTGCAGCTTGTCGGCGGTGCGGATGTAGAACATCAGGAAGCGATCGATGTAGCGAATCAGCGTGGCATCGTCGAGGTCGGTGGCGAACAGTTCGGCATGCCGTGGACGCATGCCGCCGTTGCCGGCGATATAAAGATTCCAGCCTTTTTCGGTGGCGATCACCCCCACATCCTTGCTCTGGGCTTCGGCGCATTCGCGGGTGCAACCGGACACCGCGAACTTGAGTTTGTGCGGCGAACGCAGGCCCTTGTAGCGGTCCTCGATCAACAGCGCCATTTTCACGCTGTCCTGCACGCCATAACGGCACCACGTGCTGCCGACGCAGGATTTGACCGTGCGCGTGGACTTGCCATACGCATGCCCGGTCTCGAAACCGGCCGCGATCAGCTCGCCCCAGATGTCCGGCAATTCGTGCAGTTGCGCGCCGAACAGGTCGATGCGCTGGCCGCCGGTGATCTTGGTATAGAGGTTGTATTTCTTCGCCACCTCGCCGATCACGATCAGCTTGTCGGCAGTGATCTCACCGCCCGGAATCCGTGGCACCACCGAGTAGGTGCCGTTCTTCTGCATATTGGCCATAAAGGTGTCGTTGGTGTCCTGCAACGGCACCAGCGACGGGTCCATGATCGGCTGGTTCCAGCACGAGGCCAGGATCGAGCCCACCGCCGGTTTGCACACGTCACAGCCGATGTGACCACGGCCGTGCTTGGCCAGCAGTGCTTCAAAGCTGAGCACCCCTTCCACACGCACCAGGGCATACAGCTCCTGACGGGTATAGGCGAAGTGCTCGCACAAACGCTTGTCGACACTGACGCCACGGGCCAGCAGTTCATGTTCGAACACCTGCTTGAGCAACCCGGCGCACCCGCCGCAGCCGGTGCAGGCCTTGGTCTGCGCCTTGAGCACGCCGAGGTCGGCGCAGCCGCCGTCGATGGCTGCGCAGATCGCGCCCTTGGTGACGTTGTGGCACGAACACACCGTGGCCGATTCCGGCAACGCGCCGGGGCCGAGGGTTGGTGCGCCGGCCGAGGACGGCAGGATCAGGCTGGCGGGTTCGGCCGGCAAGGCGATGCCGTTCTGCAGGTATTGCAGCAGCGTGTCGTAGTAGCTGTTGTCACCCACCAGCACCGCGCCGATCACCTGCCTGCCGGCGGCATCCACCACCAGACGGCGGTAGCTGGCGGTGGCCTCGTCGATAAACTGATAGCTGCGCGCGCCCGGCGTGTGGGCGTGGGCGTCACCGATGGAACCGACGTCGACGCCGAGCAACTTGAGTTTGGTCGACATGTCCGCCCCCACAAACGGCTCGGCGCCCTGCCCGCACAGCAACGCCGCCACGCCACGGGCCATCTGGTAGCCGGGCGCGACCAGGCCGAACAGGCTGCCGTTCCACGAGGCACACTCACCGATTGCGTAGATATGCGGATCGCAGCTCTGGCATTCGTCGTTGATCACCACCCCACCGCGCGGGCCGATCTCAAGCCCCGCCTGGCGCGCCAGAGCATCCTGGGCGCGAATACCGGCGGAAAACACGATAAGGTCGGTTTCCAGAAATTCGTCGTTGGCGAAATTCATGCGATAGCGATACTGCTCGCCAACGCTGATCGACTGCGTGGCACGAGACAAATGCACGCCGACGCCCAGTCGTTCGATCTGCGCCTTGAGTGCCAGGCCGCCGAAGTCATCCAGCTGCACCGGCATCAGGCGCGGCGCGAACTCCACCACATGGGCTTCCAGGCCCAGGCTTTTGAGGGCGTTGGCCGCTTCCAGGCCGAGCAGCCCACCGCCGACCACCACACCGCGCCGCGCATTGGCGGCGGCCGCACGGATGGCGTCGAGGTCCTGCAGGGTGCGGTACACCAGGCGCGAGTCACCTTCGGCGCCCTCTATCGGGGGTACGAAGGGATATGAGCCGGTGGCCAGCACCAGCTTGTCATAGGTGACGCGACCTTGGGCGGTGACCACCTGGCGCTGGGCGCGGTCGATATCCAGCACCTGCACGTCAAGGTGCAGGGTCACGCCCGGCGTCTGGTACAGCGCCGCGTCGGACAGCGCCAGCGACTCGGCATCGCGGCCGGTGAAGTATTCGGATAAATGCACGCGATCATAGGCGCGCATCGGCTCTTCGCTGAACACATGCAGTTGGTAGTGATCCAGCGCGCCGCGTTCGATCAACTGCTCCACGCAGTGATGACCGACCATGCCATTGCCGACGACGATCAGGGTTTGCAGCTGGTTCAGACTGGCGTTATTGGCGTTCATATCAGCACCCGACAAAACTCATCACGGTTTGAAAAAAGCAAAAAAAAACGCCTGAAACCTTACGGTTCCAGGCGTCTTTGCCTGTTCTTATACGGTTGGCATCGGACGACTTCGCCGATTCCACCGCTGTTGCCCATGTTGTCGATCGTCGTTGACCGAAGGGGGTTACCGGTGATCTTGCAGGCTCTGTGCCAACCTGTCGCAACCCCGTACCCACAGCCTCCACGCCCGCGCCCCCCTGCCGAACACGCCTCCAACTGGTGCGCAGCGCGTCATAAAAGGGCACAGGACGCTTGCTCCCGCGAGTTCGCGCGGCGGCGGCAAGCACCCTCACCACCATCAGTACGGCACCTTGAACAACCTGGCGCGCCGCTTGCTAGGTACAGCGCCACAGAGCAGTCAACGCTGATTGCCCATCCACGACAAAGGCGCCGTGTAATCCCCGTTCCAACGGAGGGTTACGCGGCGCTTTTTTTTGCCGGGCAGAAAAGATTCGAGGGTTATCGATGGCCAACCAACGCGTACGCAGTGTGTGCCCCTATTGTGGCGTAGGCTGCGGCATCGTCATGCAGGTCGAAGACAATAAGGTGGTCAAGGTAATCGGCGACCCCGACCACCCCACCAATGCCGGTCGCCTGTGCACCAAGGGCAGCACCTGCGGGCAAGCCATCGCCGAGTCCGGGCGCATGGAAAATGCCTACCTGCGCCAGGCCCGCGACCGCGACCCGGTGCGCATCGCCATGGACGAAGCCATCGCCAGGACCGCCGGGCGCCTGCGCAACGTGCTGGAGCGGCATGGCCCCGATGCATTGGCGTTTTATGTGTCCGGGCAGATGTCGCTGGAAGCCCAGTACCTGGTCAACAAGTTAGCCAAGGGCTTTGTCGGCACCCGCCATATCGAATCCAACTCGCGGCTGTGCATGGCCAGCGCTGGCAGCGGCTACAAGCTGTCACTGGGTTCCGATGGGCCGCCGGGCTCCTATGAGGACTTCGACCGCGCCGACCTGTTCTTCGTGATCGGCGCCAATATGGCCGACTGTCACCCCATCCTGTTCCTGCGCATGATGGACCGGGTCAAGGCCGGGGCTAAGCTGATCGTGGTCGACCCACGGCGCAGCGCCACCGCGGACAAAGCTCACCTTTACTTGCCGATCAGGCCCGGCACCGACCTTGCGTTGCTCAACGGCCTGCTGCACCTGCTGGTGAAAAACGGCCATACCGACCCGGCCTTTATCGCCACCTTCACTGAAGGTTGGGAGGTCATGCCTGCGTTCCTGGAGGACTACTCACCGCAGCAGGTCGCCGCCATCACCGGTCTGGCCGAAGCCGACATCCGCCAGGCCGCCGCCTGGATCGGCGAGGCTGCCGAGTGGATGAGCTGCTGGACCATGGGCCTCAACCAGAGCACCCACGGCACTTGGAACACCAACGCCTTGTGCAACCTGCACCTGGCCACCGGCGCCATCTGCCGCCCCGGCAGCGGCCCGTTCTCCCTCACCGGCCAACCCAATGCCATGGGCGGGCGTGAGATGGGCTACATGGGCCCTGGCCTGCCGGGGCAGCGCTCGATGCTGGTGGAGGCCGATCGCGCCTTTATCGAAGACCTCTGGCAGATTCCCGCCGACCGCCTGCCGCGCCAGGCCGGCGACGGCACCGTGGCAATGTTCGAGCAGATGGCCGCGGGGCAGATCAAAGCCTGCTGGATCATCTGCACCAACCCGGTGGCCAGCGTGCCCAACCGTCAAACGGTGATCGATGGGCTGCAGGCCGCTGACCTGGTCATCACTCAGGACGCCTTCCTCGACACCGAAACCAACCGCTACGCCGACATCCTCTTGCCCGGCGCGCTGTGGGCCGAAGCCGAAGGCGTGATGATCAACTCCGAGCGCAACCTGACCCTGATGCAACACGCCGTGGAGCCGCCGGGCGAGGCCGTGGCCGACTGGCGGATCATCGCCCGGGTCGCCTGTGCGATGGGCTATGCCGAAGCGTTCAGCTACGCCAACGCCAGCGAGGTGTTCGAAGAAATCAAACGCGCCTGCAACCCCGCCACCGGCTACGACCTGCGCGGCGCCAGCTATGGGCGTCTGCGCGAGACGCCGCTGCAATGGCCGCTGGCGACGGCCGAGTCGGCGCCGCGCAACCCGATTCGCTACCGCGAGCACGGCGCGCTGCGTTTCGCCACCGCCGGCGGCAAAGCCCAGTTCTTTGCGCGCCCGCACATGCCCCCGGCGGAACTGCCCGACGACACCTTCCCATTCGTGCTCAACACCGGCCGCGTGCAGCACCAATGGCACACTCTGACCAAGACCGGCAAGATCGCCACGCTGAACAAACTCAACCCCGGCCCCTTCGTCGAGATCCATCCCGACGACGCCGCGCGCCTGGGCATCCGGGCCAGGCAACCGGTGCAAGTGCTGTCGCGGCGCGGGCGCGCGGTGTTACCCGCATTGATCAGCGACCGCGTGCAACCGAGCCACTGTTTTGCGCCATTCCACTGGAACGATGTGTTTGGCGAACACCTGGCGATCAATGCCGTGACTTCGGACGCGGTCGACCCGATTTCATTGCAACCGGAATTCAAATGCTGCGCGGTCAGCCTGGCGCGCGTCGAGTTGATCGACCATCAGTTCCTCGACACGCCCCCCCAGGCGGCCACCGACCTTCCCGCTCGCGCAGAGCAATCCACCCTGTCGCGCATCGACGCCTTCGCCGAAATCGCCGGCCTGCGGCCCCTCACCCCGCCGCCCTTGAGCGACAACGAACGCACCTACCTCGCCGGTTTCATCAGTGGCCTGCGCGCCGACAGCGCACGCCAGCCAGGGGAGGTGCCGGTGTTGCCGCCGAACGCGCCGCTGGCCGGCGAAGCGCGGCTATGGGTCGACGGTTTACTCGGCGGGCTGTTCAGTCGCGCGCACGCGGCGGGTGTCAGCACGCTGCCCGCCGCACCTGCCTTGACCTTGCTGTGGGCATCCCAGACCGGCAATGCCGAAGCATTGGCCGAGCGCTGTGCCCAACGCCTGCGCGAGGCCGGTATCAGCGTCGAGCTGAGCGCGATGGCGGTTTTCCCGGCGAGCCGACTGGCAAGCACCCAGAACCTGGCGCTGATCAGCAGCACCTTCGGCGACGGCGACCCACCGGACAACGGCGAAGGTTTCTGGCACAGCCTCAGCCGCAGCGAAACGCGCCTGGAATCCCTGCGTTTTGCCGTACTTGCCCTCGGCGATCCAAACTATGACCAGTTCTGCAACCACGGCAAACGCCTCGACCAACGCCTGCTGGAATTGGGCGCCACGCGCCTGTTGGAGCGTGTCGATTGCGATACCCAATTCCACGACCGCGCCGATACCTGGCTGCTGCGCCTGCAGCACAGCCTCAACCCGACCAAAGCGCCGGCAGTCGCCACGCCCGCCGGCAAGACCAAGCTGTATGGCTCGCGCCTGTTGCTCAACCGCCACCTCAACCCGCACAGCCGCCATAAGGAAACCCGCCAGTTCGCCCTGGACCTGGCCGACTCCGGCCTCAGCTATGAAGCCGGCGATGCCCTCGGCGTAAGGCCGCGTAACTGCCCCGAACTGGCCCACGAACTGCTCGCGCTGACCGGCCTTAAAGCATCGACCAGCGTCAATATCGAGACCTTCGGCGAGGTCTCTCTGCAACAGGCGCTGACTCAGCATTTTGAAATCGCCCGGCCCAGCAGCGAAACCCTGGCGTTTATTGCCGAGCGCAGCGCTGACACGGGCCTTGGGCAGTTGCTGCGGCCCGAACACAAAGCCGAACTGAACGACTGGCTATGGGGTCGGCAACTGGCGGACGTGTTGCAGGCCTACCCCATCGAGTGCTCGGCCGCCGAACTGCTGGGCACGCTGCGGCGCCTGCAACCGCGCCTCTATTCGATTGCCTCCAGCGCCAAGGCCCACCCCGGTGAGGTGCACCTGACCGTCGCGGCCGTGCGCTATGGCAAACGCAAAGGCGTGTCTTCGACCTTTCTCGCCGACCGCGTCGGCGACGGTGAAGTGCCGGTGTTCGTGCAGCCGTCCAAGCATTTCCGCACGCCCAGCGACGGCGATGTGCCGATCATCATGATCGGCCCCGGCACCGGCGTGGCGCCGTTTCGCGCGTTCCTGCAGGAGCGTCGTGCCCTCGGGCATCAAGGCCGCAACTGGTTGTTTTTCGGCGAGCAGCACGCCGCCAGCGACTTCTATTACCAGGACGAACTGCAAGGCCTGCAGCGCGACGGTCTACTCACCCACCTGAGCCTGGCGTTCTCCCGCGACCAGGCGCAAAAGGTCTACGTGCAGGACCGCCTGCGCGAACAAGGCGCCGAGCTGTGGCGCTGGCTGCAGGACGGCGCCAGGGTGTACATCTGCGGCGACGCCCGCCAGATGGCCAAGGATGTCGATCAGGTACTGCGCCAGATCGCACAAACCCACGGCGGGCTGGACCCGGAGCGTGCCGTGGACTATTGGCGTCAGCTGAGCGAGCAGAAGCGTTACCTGCGTGATGTGTACTGATTGGATACAGAACAATCACCGATTGTATTGTGTACAAAAAACCCTAAAGATTTACCCAGACCACGCCGAAACAGCGGTGATAGCAAATCGCCTCGCTTCTTCCCGAACGCGAGTCGCTTTGGCCGCCCCTCCACGCTGATGGTCATCTTGATGAAAATAAAGAACAAGCTTGTACTGGCGTTTGTCTCGGTCGCATTTATCCCGGTCAGCCTGGTGGCGGTGATTTCGGTCATGAACACGCGCAGCCAGGCGGTGGAGCAATTCATCGACGGCAGCACTCGGGAGATTCGCCAGATCGACGGCAATATCCGCCAGTTCTTCGACGGCACTTTGCAGAACGTCGATCAGATGGCCACCGATTCTGTATACACCTCCGTCAGCACCCTGAAGAATTACCAACCCGCCGACGCGCCTGCTCAACCGATGCCCGCCGAAGCGCAAACGGTGATCGAGCGCTTCGCGCGCTATGGCGCGACCCACCCGGCGGCGGCGATCCTGTCTATCGGCCTGGAAGACGGCACCTACGTCAAATGGCCGGATGACCCTCAGTTGGCCAAATACGATCCGCGCGCACGCCCTTGGTACAAAGCGGCGATGGCCAGCCCCGGCAAAACCGTGCGCACACCGGCCTATTACTACGACAAAGACGACGTGGCCCTGGTGGGCACGGCGCGCGCCATGCTCGACGGTGCCGGCAAGCCCAAGGGTGTATTCGTGGTCAGTGTGTCGCTCAAAAACCTCACCGAACTGGTCAAGAGCATCAAGCTCGGTGACAGCGGCTATGTGATGCTGATCGAAGACGGCGTGGTGCTGGTCGACCCGCGCGACGCCGCCCACAGTTTCAAACCGCTCAAGGACCTGGGCACGGCTTACGCGCAACTGGCCCAGACGACTCAAGGGTCCACCGAAGTGGAGATCGACGGCGTGCGCTACATGGCCAACGTGTGGACCTCCCCCGGTCTGGGCTGGCGCTATATCGGCCTGATCGAAAAAGCCGAAGTGATGGCCGAAGCCACCCGCATGACCTACCTCACCGCGATCATCGTCGGCGTGCTGGTGCTGATTTTCGGCCTGATCGCCGCGGCGTTTTCCAAAGTGATTGTCAAGCCGATCGGCCAGGTCAGCACGGGCCTGCAGTCGATCGCCGAGGGTGAAGGCGACCTGCGCCATGAGTTGCAGGTGCAGGGCAAGGACGAAACCGCCGAACTGGCAGGCTGGTTCAACAAGTTCCTCGCCGCCATTCGCCAGTTGATCCAGCACATCGGCGCGGCCTCGGCCAACCTGCATAACGCTTCGAAGGTCAACAGTGAGGTGGCCCACAACATGAATGAAGCCGCCGGTCGCCAGCGCGAAGCGGTGGAACTGGTGTCCACCGCATTCAATGAAATGGTGGCCACGGCCAACGAAGTCGCGCGTTCCTGCAGCGGCGCGGCCGAATCCGCCGAGAACGGCCACCGCCGTGTGGCCGAGGGCAAACAGCAGATCGAAGCGACCACCGACAACGTCAACCGCCTGGGCCGCCGCTTGAGCGAATCGTCCCAGGCCATGGTCGAGCTGGAGGCCGGCAGCCGCAGCATCAACCAGATCCTCGGCACCATCCGCGCGATTGCCGAACAAACCAACCTGCTGGCCCTCAACGCCGCCATCGAAGCCGCGCGCGCCGGCGACCAGGGCCGCGGCTTTGCCGTGGTGGCCGACGAAGTCCGCGCCCTGGCCAAGCGCACCTCCGACTCCACCGGCGAGATCGAGCACCTGCTCGGCACCCTGGAAACCAAGACCCAGGAAGTCACCCAGAAGATGGGCAGTTGCATGGACCTGTCGAAAGCCAGCGTGTCGTCCATCGAAAACGCGCGGGACAGCTTCGAAGGCATCCAGACCTCGGTCAACGAAATCCGCGACCAGAACCTGCAGATCTCCGCCGCCGCCGAAGAGCAGCACAGCGTGGCCGAAGAGATCAATCGGCATATCCAGCAGATCTACGACGAAGCGCGCCTGGTGGAAAGCCTGGCCAACTCGGCCCAGGACGACTCGGGTCGGCTGTCGAAGCTGTCGGATGAGTTGAATGGCTTGGTGGGGCGGTTTAAGTCCTGAGGAGGGGGTCGCGCTGGTGTGAAACCAACCACTCCAGAAACACCTGCAGCCGCGTGCAGAACTGATCGCTTGCGGCGCCAGGGTTGCGCGCTTCAAACAGAAAGAACGCTACCTGGGTGACCATCGCCGGTTGACTCTGGAGGAACATCGCCACATGTTCTTCCAGTGTTTGTGGCCACATCGTTGCCGCTTCCGGGCGCAATATCTGCGTCGCCCTGATCAGTTTGCGCGACGCTTCCCGCTGCAAGCGCAGCCGATCCGCCTCGATATCCGCCTGACCGATCTCGGCAAGATAGGTGTTCAATACCGAATAGACGTCTCCATTTAACGCCAGCGCGATTTCACGGCATGGGCGAAACCGCTCGAAATGGACGGAGAGGTCATTGCCCCAAATACAACGACACTGATGCTTGAGCCAGAACCCCCAAAGGTTGCGGTTTTCAACCGCCATTACCTGCGCGCGCTCGCCGATATCGAAGTCGACTTTGGTGACGTGCGGGTGACGCCGTTCAAGTTCACGGCGAACACGTTCCAGTTGCTCTGCTACCTGCGGGGTCTGCGGCTCGCGCAGCACCAGTGTGAGGTCCAGGTCGGAATGACCGGGCGTCGCGTCACCCCGCGCGACGCTGCCGTGAACATACAAGCCATCGAGCCCCAACGTTTGCTGCGACAGCAGTGAGCAGGCATCCGCCAACACCGACTCATACTCAGCCTGCACGGGTGCCTGCGCCACGGTGAGGATAAAACCCTCGGTGTCCAGGCCCTGTGACGCTGACACGCTCACGGCCGATGCACTTCAATCACCAGCCCCTCAGCCTCGCTCGGCACGCAGAAGTGCCGGGTGATCAGGTCGAACTCGGCGTCGGTGGCGGCAAAGTCGTGTTCGCCGCCGGCATTGCGAGCATGCAGGCGGGCGCGGCAGGTGGCGTCGTCCAGTTCCAGGTAGTGCAGGCAGTGCGGCACTTGGGCGCTGTGTGCCAGGCTCAGCAGCCATTCGCGATTGGCCAGGGTGTTGGCCGGAAAATCCAGCACCACATTGACGCCGGACTTGAGCAGGTCGATCACCAGCGGCCCCATCACGCCGCGCAGGCGTTGAGCACTGCGCAGGTAGTCGGCGATGGACAGCACCTCACCGGGGTACAGTTGCGCCAGCCAAGTGTCTTCGCTGAGCAGGACCGCGCGGTGTTCCGCCACCAGGCGCCTGGCCAGTGTGGATTTGCCGGCGGCGATCTTGCCGCACAACAGGTGCAGGGTGGGCATGCCGGGAAACTCCTTTTTGTTTAACTGGCCTGTGACTGCCAGTATTCGTAGAACGCTGACGATGCCACGTTCTTGTCCTTGGCTTCCAGCATGATGTCGAAGCGATCCAGAAACTGCAGGGCGTAGTCGTTGGTCCAGCGGTTCCACATCTGCTCACTGTGGGCGTACAGCTCGCGCTTGGAGACCACCTGCAACAGCGCCGTCATTTCCAGCTTGTGTGCGGCGTCGAACCCCAGGTCCTGCAGGCGCTCCTGGGGCTGGGAGTAGTGCATGGTGGGGCGCACGCCGCGCCAGCTGTCGATCACACGGGCCACCCGAGGCGAGTCGGGGTCGATATAGGCCTCCTCGTGAATCCAGCAATGGTGGATATCGAGCACCACCGGTGCCAGGTCGGCGACTTGCAGGCAGTGGTCAAGGCCGTAGGTTTTTTCATCGTTCTCGAAGGTGATGCAATGGCGCGCCACCTCCGACAGTCGCGCCCACACCGCGCGGGTGCCTTCCACGCCAAGGCGGCCGGCGATATGCACGTTGCATTTGAGGTCCTGGAAGCGCCGGCCGTAGCCCATCATGCGGATCATGTCGGCGTGGTACTCGAATTCGGCCACGCTGTTTTCCACCACATTCGGGTTTTCCGAGCCAAGCACACAGTATTGGCCGGGATGAAACGACAGGCGAATGTCCGAGGTCCGCGCCAGCTCGCCGATGGCGGCGAAGCCCTCAATCAATTGCGCCTGGATGGCCGGGTCGCGGTAGACAGGCGCCACTTTGGGATGGCTGTAGAACGGCAACAGATCACTGCTCAGGCGCAGCATGCGCAAGGTCGGTGGCAGCGTGGCGACGTAACTTAGCAACTGCAATTGTGCTGCCAGGTTGTGGGTCACCACTTCGACCAATTTGTCACGGGCGACGCCGGGGTCGACGCTGTCCATCCAGCGCAATGTGGTGGTGCGCGGGTTGAACGGGCCTTCAATCAGTTTCAGCGCGCTGGTCGAGAGCACGCGGTCGGGGTGTTTGTACTGGCAGGCAAAGCCGATGCGAGGGTGGGTCATGGAAGGGCCTGGACTGAGTGAGGGCGAGATCATAAGAGCTTGGGCCGAGGAACACGCCACGCGGTTCATAATATTTCGACACGTATCCTCGGTATAACATCTATGAACTTTCCTACAAATGACACGCTCCTTTCCTATGCGAAGTCACTGCGTCCCTGAGCCCAGGGCGCTGCACGATAAGGAGCCGCTTCCCCCATGACTACCCTCCCCACCTACCCCGATATCCGGCCCGGTCCGCTGCACGCGACCTTGCTGGCCGGCAGCGTGCCGCTGTTTTTGGGCGCCCTGCTCAGTGACATCACCTACGCTCAGACCTTCCAGATTCAATGGGCCAACTTCGCGTCCTGGTTGATTGCCGGTGCACTGGTGTTCTGTGGCCTGGCCCTGGTGTTCGCGCTGGTCAACCTGCTGCGCGCCACCCACAAAGCCGGACGCCCCGTCGCCTATGTACTGCTGCTGTTGGCCACTTGGGTGCTGGGGTTGATCGATGCGTTCCAGCACGCCAAGGACGCCTACGCCATGATGCCCGCCGGCCTGGTGCTGTCGGCAATCGTAACCGTGCTGGCAATCCTCGCCACCTGGACCGGCCTGCGCACCGGAGGTGCCCGATGAAAACCTGCCATGCATTGACCGTGCTAAGCACCGCCCTGCTGCTGAGTGCCTGTGGCGCTGAAGGCGACAAGACCCAGGCGCGCGGCCCCGATCCCAAATTGCCCGAACAACAAAGCAGCCTGCTGCCGAGCATGAAGATCGCCGAGCCAACGCCCTGGGGCGAGCAGAAACCCACCGTACCCGAGGGCTACAGCGTCACGGCGATTGCCACCGACCTGGCCATCCCACGCCAGACCCTGGTACTGCCCAACGGCGATATCCTTGTCGCCGAGGGCCGGGGCGGCAGCGCGGCCAAGCTCAAGCCCAAGGACGTGATCGCCAGCGTGATCAAGGCCCAGGGCAACACCCAGGTCAAGGGCGGCAACCGCCTCACCCTGCTGCGCGACGCCGACGGTGACGGTACCTACGAGCTCAAGACAGTGTTCGCCGATAACCTCAACGCGCCCTACGGCCTGGCCTTCGCCGATGGCAAGCTGTACGTGGCCAACCAGGACGCGCTGGTGCGATTCGACTACACCGACGGTCAGACCAAGGCCAGCGGCGCGCCGGTCAAAGTCACCGACCTGCCGGCGCAGATCAACCACCACTGGACCAAATCCCTGGCCGTGAGCGCCGATGGTCGTCAGTTGTATGTGGGTATCGGTTCCAACAGCAACATCACCGAGCGCGGCATGGAAGTGGAAATCGACCGTGCCATGGTCTGGCAGATCGATGCCCAGACCGGCGCGCACAGGCCCTATGCAACCGGCCTGCGCAACCCGACTGCGCTGACGATCCAACCGGATTCCGGGCAATTGTGGACAGTGGTCAACGAGCGCGACGAACTCGGCCCCGACCTGGTACCGGATTACCTGAGCTCGGTGCGCGAGGGTGCATTCTACGGCTGGCCCTACAGCTACTGGGGCCAGAACGTCGATCCGCGCGTGCAACCGCAGAACCCGGCGAAAGTCGCGGCGGCGATCAAACCCGATTACAGCCTGGGTTCCCATGTGGCCGCCCTGGGCGTGGACTTTTCCCTCCCGGCGCTGGGCGAGCGCTTTGCCGACGGCGTGTTTGTCGGCGAGCACGGCAGTTGGAACCGCGACCAGCCGGTGGGCTACAAGGTGATTTTCGTGCCGTTCAAGGACGGTAAGCCGGCCGGTGAACCGCTGGACTTCGCTACCGGCTTTCGCGGCGAGGATGGCAAGACGCGTGGGCGTCCGGTGGGGGTGACGGTGGACCCGAAAGGCGCATTGATCATCGCCGACGACCTGGCCAACACCGTGTGGCGGGTAACGCGCAATCGTTGATCGCGCGCTGCCGGAGCGGTGTGCCCGCTCCGGCAGATTGATTTACAGGTCAGTGATTTCCTTGTGGCGTGGCACCAGGGTCTTCATCACGCTCCAGGCCACCAGATACGCCAGGGCACAGATCGCGAACATGATCATGTAGCCGGTGTGGATGTCATTGATGGACTTGTAGTAGTCAAATACCCAGCCGCCGATCTTGGTCATCACTACACCGCCCAGCCCGCCGGCCATGCCGCCAATGCCGACCACCGAGGCCACGGTTTTCTGCGGAAACATATCGGACACCGTGGTGAAGATATTGCACGACCATGCCTGGTGCGCCGAAGCACCGACGCCGATCAACAATACCGGCACCCAGAAGCTGATGTAGCCCAACGGCTGCGCCAGCAGGACCACCAATGGGAACAGCGCAATCACCAGCATGGCTTTCATGCGGCCGTCGTAAGGGGCGTCGCCTCGGGCCATGAAGTAGCTGGGGAACCAGCCGCCGCCGATGCTGCCGACCATGGTCATGCTGTACAGCACGGCCAGGGGCATCACGATATCGGCGCCTTTCATGCCGTATTGCGCCGCCAGGTAGGTGGGCAACCAGAACAGGAAAAACCACCACACGCCGTCGGTCATGAACTTGCCGAACGCAAAGGCCCAGGTTTGGCGATAGGTGAGCAACTTGAACCACGAGACTTTTTTCGGCGTGGCGCCTGCAGGTGCCTGGGCGAACGGCTGAACGGTCTGGTCGCTGCGGATGTAAGCCAACTCCTCGGCCGACAGGCGTTTCTGCTCTTCAGGCTTCTGATACAGCCCGATCCATACCGCTACCCATACGAAACCGAGCATGCCGATCACGATGAAGGCGGCTTCCCAGCCCCACAGACCGGCGATCAGCGGTACGCAGATCGGCGCCAGGATCGCACCGACGTTGGCACCGGAGTTGAAGATACCGGTGGCCAGCGAGCGTTCTTTTTTGGGGAAGTATTCAGCGGTAGCCTTGATCGCAATCGGGAAGTTACCCGCCTCACCAACCGCCAGCACCGCGCGGGACAGCATGAAGCCGGCAATCGACACCGGGATCACCGCCAGCCCGATGGCGCCACTGATGGCGGCGATGCCCTCGCCCATCGGCACGGAGAACGCATGCATCACCGCACCCGTGGACCAAATGGCGATGGCGATCACATAGGCCGCCTTGGTACCGATTTTGTCGACGAAGCGTCCGGCGAACAGCATGGAAATGGCATACACAAACTGGAACACGGCGGCGATGTTGGCGTAATCGGTGTTGCTCCAGCCGAATTGCGTCGACAACTGCGGCGCCAGCAGGCTGAGCACCTGGCGGTCGAGGTAGTTGACGGTCGTGGCGAAAAACAGCATCGCGCAGATGGTCCAACGATAGTTGCCGACGGCCTGGCCGACACGATGGGCTTTGATGGGCTCGCTTAGATTCATGGCATCACTTTTTATTTTTGTTAGATAGGACATACGCAACGTCATATGTCGTCGTACAACTGCGGCTTTTATATCGGGCCGCGTGGACGCTGTCAATCCGGCATTACCGGTAAATTAGGCAGCCTCGTTCAAGCAAGGTCATATGATGACAAGGCGGGTAATTACCGTTTCATCAGCGGGAGAAACGCGGTGTGCTTTTGAGGGCTGCTGCGCAATCCAGCGCGGGGCAAGCCCGCTCGCCACAGAGCTGTTGGTCGGCCCTGCTCAGGCCGGTTCAGTCGCTGGGCGGCAAACCCGCAGCACCAGGCTCGGTGCCTGGCCGGGAACGTCGTCGAGCAGGCCGTGGCGCTGCATGCCGATCTTCTCCAGCACGCGGATCGACGCCGTGTGGTTCGGACGCACCAGCCCGAACACTTCGGGCAATTGGAGGGTTTCGAACGCCAGTGTCAGCGCGTCGCGGCCCAGTTCGGTGGCATAGCCCTGCCCCCAGGCCTGAACGGCAAAGCGATAGCCAAGGTTGATACGCTGCTGGCCGAGGTAATTCATAGGCGCGATACCACCAAAGCCGATGATGTGGCACGGCGTGTCGCGATGGGCAATCGCCCACCAGCCGTAGCCGCCGCTGGCCCACTGCGCCATCCATCTGTCGAGCAGCCGTTGTGCATCCGCCCAATGCTGCATAGGCCCCGCCGGGTTGAACAGGTTCGTCTGGGGGTCGCCGAAGATCGCGAACAATCGCTGCACATCATCGGATTGGGGCGCACGGTAAACCAGGCGTGAGTTGCTGGACGACATTCGCTGATTGCTCCTTAGGGGTTAAGGCCACTCACCCTATCCGCAAAAAAACGCAAATAGCGGTGAATTATTTCGCATGCACTTGTATCTGAAGTGACAGAGCGGTGCTATCGCAGTGATAGCACCTCCCCTGTTCTGTTTTAGAGTGGTCCGCATGAAATCACGTAAGAAAAGCGTCAATCCCATCGGATTGAATGACATCACCATTGTCGATGACACCAAGATGCGCAAGGCGATCACCGCCGCTGCACTGGGTAACGCCATGGAATGGTTCGACTTTGGCGTCTACGGGTTTGTCGCCTATGTGCTGGGCAAGGTGTTTTTCCCGGACGCTTCGCCCAGCGTGCAAATGATCGCCGCGCTGGCCACCTTCTCTGTACCGTTTTTGATTCGTCCGCTGGGTGGCCTGTTCTTCGGCGCCCTGGGCGACAAGTATGGGCGGCAGAAAGTCCTGGCGGCGACCATCGTGATCATGTCGCTGAGCACCTTCGCCATCGGCCTCATCCCCGGCTACGACAGCATCGGCATCTGGGCGCCGATCCTGTTGCTGCTGTGCAAGATGGCGCAAGGTTTCTCGGTGGGCGGTGAATACACCGGCGCATCGATCTTCGTCGCCGAATACGCGCCGGACCGTAAGCGCGGCTTCCTCGGCAGTTGGCTGGACTTCGGTTCCATCGCCGGCTTCGTGCTCGGCGCCGGTGTGGTGGTGCTGATCTCCAGCATCCTCGGCGAAGCCCAGTTCGAGTCCTGGGGCTGGCGCCTGCCGTTCTTCCTTGCCCTGCCTCTGGGCATGATTGGTCTGTATCTGCGCCACGCACTGGAAGAAACTCCGGCGTTCCAGCAGCACATGGACAGCCTCGAACAAGGCGACCGCGAAGGCCTGTCCCACGGCCCGAAAGTCTCGTTCAAGGAAGTCGCCACCAAACACTGGCGCAGCCTGCTCACGTGTATCGGCATCGTGGCGGCGACCAACGTGACGTACTACATGCTGCTCACGTACATGCCGAGCTATCTGTCCCACAATCTGCATTACAAAGAAAACAGCGGTGTGCTGATCATCATCGCAATCATGGTCGGCATGCTGTTCGTGCAACCGTTCATCGGATTTGTCAGTGACAAGATCGGCCGCAAACCCTTCATTATTGCCGGTAGTATCGGCCTGCTGTTGCTGGCGATCCCGGCCTTTATGCTGATCACCAGCGGCAAGATCGGTCTGATCTTCGCGGGGCTGTTGATCCTGGCCATCGTGCTGAACTTCTTTATCGGCGTCATGGCTTCCACGCTGCCGGCGATGTTCCCCACGCACCTGCGCTACAGCGCGCTGGCCAGCGCGTTCAACGTCTCGGTGCTGATCGCAGGCCTGACCCCGACCGCCGTCGCCTGGCTGGTGGAAACCACCAATGACCTGTACATGCCCGCCTACTACCTGATGGCGTTTGCGGTGGTCGGCCTGATCACCGGCCTGACGATGAAAGAAACCGCCAACCGCCCTCTGCGCGGTGCGGCTCCGGCTGCCTCGGACATGGAAGAAGCCAAGGAACTGCTGCAAGAACACCATGACAATATCGAGCAGAAGATCGAAGATATCGACGCCGAGATCGCCGAGCTTGAAGCCAAGCGTGAAAACCTGGTGCAACAGCATCCTCGCATCAACTAAGACCTGTCCGTGCGCGGTGGCCACCACCACCGCGCCTTTGGAGTGTTCAGCATGCTTTCCAGCGTCACCGCACCACTGTCATTGCTCAGCCCGGAAGAACGCGCCGCCATCGCCGAAATCGAAGCCACCACCAGCATCCTGCAACTCGTCACGCGTCTGACCGGCATGCGCTTTGCTGGCATCGCCAAATTCACCGACCTGGAATGGGTGGTGTGCTCGGTGCATGACCCTTTCGACATGGGCATCCATCCGGATGACGTGCTCGATCTGGAAACCACGCTGTGCAGTGAGTTCTGCATCAACCCGCAGACCCTGTTCATCCCCCAGGTCAGTCAGAACGGCCGCTTCGCCACGCGCCCGGTGGTCAAGCAGTACGCCATCGAGAGCTACGCCGGTGCTCCGATTTTCCTGCCCGACGGCCGTCTGTTCGGTGCGCTGTGTGCGCTGGACTCCAAGGCGATGCTGTTCGACGACCCCAACCTCGCCGAAACCCTGAGCCTGTTCGCGCGCCTGATCGGCTGCATCTTCTTCGCCAACCTCACTGCCCACGAGCGCTAGTGGATGCCTCGGCGCAGCCCGGCGATATCGCGCTTGGGCGGCAAGCCGAACAGTCGACTGTATTCGCGGCTGAATTGCGACGGGCTTTCATACCCCACCCTGAAGGCCGCGCTGGAAACGTCGTGATGCTCGTTGAGCATCAACCGGCGTGCCTCGTTCAAGCGCAACCATTTCTGATACTGCAACGGGCTCATCGCCGTCAGCTGGCGAAAGTGATGGTGGAACGTGGCCGCACTCATCTGCACCCGCGCCGCCAGCTCATCCACACGCAGCGTCGCGTCGTAGTTGAGCTTTAACCAGTCGATGGCTTTGGCGATGCGATAGCCCTGCCCGTCCACGGCACAGATGCGTCGCAGGCGACCGGCCTGATCGCTCTGCAGGAGCCGATAATGGATCTCGCGCTGGATCAACGGCGCGAGCACCGGGATAGCGGCGGGTTCATCCAGCAACGCCACCAGACGCGCGACCCCATCGAGCAGGCCGCCGGTGATGGTGCCGATACCTACGCCTGTCAATGCGGCCCGCTCACGGGTGGGCGGCGTCTCGCCCTGGGCGATCAACTCCGCAAGCATGCGCAGGTCGAGCTTGAAGGTCAGGCCCAGGCACGGCTGCTCGGCGCTGGCGCGCACCACCTCGGAATTGGCCGGAATATCCAGGGACGTCAGCAGGAAGCGCGCAGGGTCATAGCCGTAGCCATGGCCGCCGACCCACAACTGCTTTTTCGCCCTGCGCCACCAGCACGATGCATGGCTCGACCATGCACACCACGGGAGGCTGCGGCCATTCACGTCGATAGAAACCCAGGCCTGGAATCGGCATCGGGCGGTCGCCGGGGCTTGGCACATGCCGGGCAATCGACTGGATCAGCGCGTCCAGGGGCGCTTGATGGAGGTTCATAAGGGGCTCTCTGCTGTGGTCGGTGCACTGTAGCGCGCCACCGCGATACTGTCCCGGTGGGCACGCATGACTCAGAGGATCAGGCAAGTAATCCAGGGTAACGCACTACAGATGCCCGGAGGTCTTGAGGACAATAGGCACACCCCTTTCCTCCAAGGATCATCCGATGAAACGCCTCTTGCTCGCTCTGGGTTTGCTGGTGACGTCTTTTTCTTCACTGGGAGCCGATATGTCCAACGGTGCCGACAACTTCTACACCAGCCCACAAGTGACCGTCGAAAAGGTCTCTTTCAATAACCAATACGGCCTGCGGGTGGCGGGCAATCTGTTCGTGCCCAAGCACCTCGCCCCCGGCACCCGAAGCGCCGCGCTGGTGGTCGGCCATCCCATGGGCGCGGTCAAAGAACAAAGCGCCAATCTCTACGCCACCAAAATGGCCGAACAGGGTTTTGTCACGCTGTCCCTGGACCTCTCGTTCTGGGGCGAAAGCGCCGGCCAGCCGCGCAATGCCGTGCTGCCTGACCTGTATGTCGAGGATTTCAGTGCCGCCGTGGATTTCCTGGGCACTCGGCCCATGGTCGACCGCGAACGCATCGGCGTGATCGGTATCTGCGGCAGCGGCAGCTTCGCGATTGCGGCGGCCAAGATCGACCCGCGTTTCAAAGCCATCGCCACGGTCAGCATGTACGACATGGGCGCGGCCAACCGCAACGGTCTCAAGCACGGCATGACCCTGGAGCAACGGCGCAAGGTCCTGCTGCAGGCGGCCAACCAGCGCTATGTGGAGTTCCAGGGTGGCGAGACCGCCTACACCGGCGGCACGCCGCTGACCCTGACCGGGGACGCCGTGGGTGACGAGTTCTACGACTTCTACCGCACCCCGCGTGGCCAGGTCACGCCCGACGGCGCCTCGGCCCAGACCACCACGCGGCCGACGTTGACCAGCAATGTGAAGTTCATGAACTTCTATCCGTTCAATGACATCGAGACGCTGTCCCCGCGCCCATTGCTGTTGATCGCAGGTGCGGACGCACACTCCCTGGAATTCAGCGAGGACGCCTACCAGCGCGCCGCCGAACCCAAGGAACTGCTGATTGTCCCAGGGGCCGGCCATGTAGACCTTTACGACCGGGTCAACCTGATTCCCTTCGCCAAGCTCGGCGCCTTCTTCAAGCGCCAATTGCAATAACCGACGAGCGCGGTGGCCTGGATCACCAGGCTGCCGCCGTTTGCGCTCTACAGGATTCATGTTCATGAACGCTACCCCGCATTCCCCGCGTTGGGGCGCCGTATTCGCGATGGCGCTTGCCGCTTTCACTTTGGTCGCCTCGGAATTCATGCCGGTGAGCCTGCTCACGCCGCTGGCCACGGACCTGCATATCAGCCAGGGCCAGGCCGGCCAGGGCATATCGGTGTCCGGGCTGTTCGCCCTGCTCACCAGCCTGATGATCGCCGCGGTCGCCGCGCGGATGGACCGCAAGCGCCTGCTGCTGGGCTTGACCGCGCTGATGATCGTGTCCGGCACGGTAGTGGCGATGGCGCCCAGCTTTCAGGTGTTCATGCTTGGCCGCGCGCTGATCGGCGTGGCGATCGGTGGTTTCTGGTCGTTATCGGCGGCCACTGCCATGCGCCTGGTGCCCGAGGCCCAGGTGCCGCGTGCCTTGGCGCTGGTCAATGGTGGCAACGCCTTGGCGACAGTGATCGCGGCGCCGCTGGGCAGTTTTCTCGGCGGCATCATCGGTTGGCGCGGAGCGTTTTTCTGCGTGGTGCCGGTGGCGGTGCTGGCGTTGGTGTGGTTATGGGTGAGCCTGCCATCGATCACATCACCGCGACGGGCCGGCACCGGCAACGTTTTTGCGCTGCTCAAGCGCCCGCCGGTGGCCCTGGGCATGCTCGCCGTGAGTGCCTTTTTCATGGGCCAGTTCATGTTGTTCACCTACCTGCGCCCGTTTCTGGAAGACGTGACCCACGTCAGCGTGACGCTGCTCTCGTTGATTCTGCTGGTGCTGGGCGTTGCAGGGCTGGCGGGCACGCTGCTGATCGAACGCTTTGTGCAACGCAACCTGTATCGCACCTTGACCTTGATTCCCCTGGCGATGGCCGTGATCGCCCTCGCCTTGGTGAGCTTTGGCGGTTCAGCCGTCATCACCACACTGTTGCTGGGGCTCTGGGGGCTGGTGGCCACCGCCGCGCCGGTGGGTTGGTGGACCTGGCTGGCCCGCACCCTGCCCGACGCCGCCGAAGCCGGCGGCGGCCTGATGGTGGCGATCATTCAATTGGCCATTGCGGCCGGGGCTATGCTGGGCGGCGCGGTGTTCGATCTGCTGGGCTATCAGGCTACGTTCGAACTGAGCGCGGCGGTCCTGTGCGCGGCGGCGATCCTGGCCTGGGCCACGGCCCGCGTCAGCCGGCGCGCATCCGGCCATAACGCCGAAGGCAGTCTCGCCTGAGTTTCTAAATATTTCTGAGGGAGCGCCGATAAACTGTCATATCCATGACTTGCAGCGACGCCCTGCGGGAAATAATGCCAAATACTCTCGCTCCTATCGTCCGTACCCTCTCCACCCGCACCAGCCTTTCGCTGACCCGCACCTCACTGCTCAATTTCATGGCCTTGTTGGCGTGTGTGTTTATCGCAGCGGCTTATTCTCTGGTGTACATCGCGCACGACCTGGACCACACCGAGCAGGTCGAAAGCGCTTTTTATACGCGCAAAGCCATGCAGTCGCTGGAAAAATCCCTGCGCTTGACCGTCAAGGACTACGCGTTCTGGAGCGATGCCTACAAGCACCTGCACGTCACCGTCGACACGGAATGGGCCTACGTGCGTGAAAACGTCGGCCCGACGCTGTTCAAGGACTTTGGCTTCCAGGGGCTGTTTGTGGTCAACGAGGCCGACCAGACGGTCTACGCCGTGGTCGAGGGCGAAATGCAGAGCGTCGAACTCAGCCAATGGCTGGGGCAGCCCATCACCGGCATTCTTGAGCAGGCCCGCGCCGGTGCCGAGGACCAGGCTCCGGTCACGCGTTTTATCAACGTACGCGGCAGCCCCGCGCTGGTGGCCGCCGCAGCCATCACCCCAGGCACCGATCCCACGGTCACCGTCGATGGCCGGCTGCCCTCGGTGCTGGTGTTCGTCGACCTGCTCACCGCCGACAAGCTGGCGCTAATCGGCCGTGAATTCGGCGTGAACAATCTGCACATCGCCACGCCCGATGACATCGGCAATGTGCTGCTGGTGCCCCTGGGCGAAAACGGCGACGCCGGCAGCCTGCATTGGGACCCCGAACGTCCCGGCCTGCGCCTTATAGGCATTGGCCTGCCGCTGCTGAGCCTGGCCGCATTGCTGGTGTGCCTGATGGCCTGGGTGATTTCACGCCGGGCCACGGCGGACGCCCTGGCCCTGGATGCCAGCCATGCCTCGCTGCAGAACAGCCAGAACGCCTTGGCCACCAGCGAAGCGCGTTTTCGCGACGTGGTGGAGGCCAGCTCCGACTGGGTCTGGGAAATCGACGCACACTGGCGCTTCACTTACCTGTCGGAGCGTTTCCAGAGTGTCACCGGGCTGGACCGCCACGCCTGGATCGGCGCGGCCATGGTTGACCTGCTCGGCACCGAGGCAGGCCTGCTCTCGCAATGGCTGGGCGACCCCGAGCGCCGTCCGGACTTGAGCCTGCAATGTCGCTACGTAGATGCCCAGGGCCAGGAGCGCATGACCCGCCTGGCCGCGCGGGAAATGCCTTGTGGGGGGTTTCGTGGCACCGCGACGGACGTCACCGAAGAAGTCGAGGCACGCCGGCGTATCGAGTTCCTGTCCCAGCATGACGCGCTCACCGGGCTGGCCAACCGCACGCGCCTGCAGGCATTCCTCAATGGCAAGCTCAAGACCTTGCCGTCTCCGGACCGTCCGCTGGTGATGCTCAGCCTGGACCTGGACCGCTTCAAACCGGTCAACGACCTGCTCGGTCACGCCGCCGGCGACCGGGTGCTCAACGAGGTTTCCGGGCGCCTGGCCGATTGTGTGCGCCACGGCGACCTGGTGGCCAGGGTCGGCGGCGATGAGTTTGTGTTGATCCTCAGCGATGCCGGCACCCAGGACGAGGTCGAGAACCTGTGTCGACGCTTGATCGCCTCCATCGAGCAGGCCGTGCGGATCGACGAGCAGGAGGTGTTTATCAGCGCCAGCATCGGTATCGCCCTGGCGCCCAATGACGCCGGCAACGTAACCGAGCTGTTGCGCTATGCCGACATTGCGCTCTATGAAGCCAAGTCCGCGGGGCGTAATACCTGGCGTTTCTACTCCGGGGAAATGAACGCGCGGATCATCGAGCGGCGCCGCCTGGAAAGCGACCTGCGCTTCGCGATCAAGCACGCCGAACTGCGCCTGCACTTCCAGCCGCGTTACCGCATCACCGACGGGCAAATGGTCGGCGCCGAAGCACTGGTGCGTTGGCAACATCCGGTGCGTGGGCTGATCGCGCCGGACACATTTATTCCGATTGCCGAAGAGTCCGGGCTGATCCTGGCGCTGAGCGACTGGGTCCTGGAAACGGCCTGTGCCTATGCGGCGCGCTGGCCGGACCTGCTGTTTGTGTCGGTGAACCTGTCGCCCACCGAGTTCAAGCGCGGCAATCTGGTGGAGCGCGTGCAGCAGGCGTTGCAGGCCTCGGGCATTGATCCGGCGCGGGTCGAGCTGGAAATCACCGAAAGCGTGATGCTCGAAGACGCTCCCGGCGCGCTGGAAGTGATGCATGCCCTCAAGCAGCTTGGGGTGCGCATCGCCATGGACGATTTCGGCACCGGCTATTCATCGCTGAGCTACCTGCGCGCGTTCCCGTTCGACGGCCTGAAGATCGACCGCAGCTTCCTCAATCGCCTGGAAGAAAGCGAGGATGACAAGGCTATTATCCAGGCCATCGTCGGCCTGGGTCGCGCACTGTCCCTGACGGTAACCGCCGAAGGCATCGAGACCGCCGAACACTTGGCGATGCTCAAGTCGGTGGCCTGCGACGAGGGCCAGGGCTATTTCCTGAGCCGCCCGCTGGACATCACTGCGTTCCATGGGTTGCTGGGCTGACGCGACGGCTTAGGTAAAAAACTGACTCGGCGTTTTGCCGAACTGTTTCTTGAACATGCTGGTGAAGGCGCTGGGGCTGTCGTAGCCCAGCGTCAGCGCCACGTCGATGATTTTCTCGCCCAGCGCAATGCGCTCCAATGCCAGTAACAGGCGCGCCTGCTGGCGCCACTGCCCGAAGGTCATACCGGTGTCTTTGCGGAACAGACGCTGGATGGTTTTCTGGTCCAGCGCCAGCCGCGCGCTCCAGTGGGCGACGGTGGAGGCATCACCGGGATCGTGCTGCCAGGCCTCGCAGATCTGCCGGATACGCAGGTCGGCCGGCTGCGGCAGCGACAGTGGCAAGGCCGGTAACAACGCCAGCTCATCCAGGATCAAGTGCATGATGCGCGCGTCCCGCGAGTCTTCTGCGTACGGCGGCTTGAGGCTGACCGATGCCTTGATCAGCTCGCTCAGCAGCGGCGAAATGCTCACCGCCTTGGTCTCGCTCGGCAAATTCGGGAAACTTTCGGGACGCACGAACACGCTGCGCATTTTCAACGCGCCCACGCAGCGCAGGGAATGAACATGACCGCTGGGCATCCAGAAACCGCGATGGGGCGGCACGGTCCACTGGTTGTGCGCCGAATGCACCACCATCACACCCTCGGTGGCGTACAACAGTTGATGCTTCTCGTGACTGTGGTCGGGGATCACCCAGTTTTCCGGGTAGTCGGTGGCCGAACTGATCACGGCCCAGTCGCCCTCGTCGATCTCGCGCAGGAATGTGTCCAGTGATTTGATCATTTCGCCCTTTTTGCGATGATTGCCGCCCCAATTACGCGAGACAGGCATTTGCGCCGAATCTAGCATAAACACCGCGTCCAGATAGAGAGCAGCGATTCATAACATCGCTGCCCGTCTCCACACCGTTTGCTGCCTTGTATGGAATGCCTGCATGTCGACCCTGACCGCCTCACCTGTCGCCACCCCGAGCCCACCCCAAGCCAGTCCGCTGGTGCTGCGCGTCATCGGCGCCTGCGCCCTGGCGCACCTGATCAATGACCTGATCCAGGCGGTGCTGCCGTCGATCTATCCGATGCTCAAGGCCAACTATGGGTTGAGCTTTACCCAGGTGGGCATGATCACCCTCACCTTCCAGCTCACTGCTTCGCTGCTGCAGCCGTGGATCGGCTATCACACCGACCGTCATCCCAAACCGTGGCTGCTGCCGGCCGGCATGGTCTGTACGTTGGTCGGCATCCTGCTGCTGGCGTTTGTCGGCAGCTTCGCGGCGATCCTGCTCGCCGCCGGCCTGGTGGGCGTGGGCTCGTCGACCTTTCACCCGGAAACCTCGCGCGTCGCGCGCCTGGCCTCCGGCGGTCGCTACGGCCTGGCGCAATCGACCTTCCAGGTCGGCGGCAACACCGGCAGCGCATTCGGCCCGCTGCTGGCGGCGGCGATTATCATCCCCTACGGCCAGGACCATATCGCCTGGTTCGGCCTGTTTGCGGTGTTCGCCATCGGCGTGTTGTATGGCTTGAGCCGCTGGTATCGCAACCACCTCAACCTGTTCAAGCTAAAGCAGGGCGGCCAGGCCACCCACGGCCTGTCCAAGGGCCGCGTGACGTTTGCCCTGGTGGTGCTCGCGGTGCTGGTATTTTCCAAGTACTTCTACATGTCCAGCCTGACCAGCTACTTCACCTTCTACCTGATCGAAAAATTCCACCTGTCGGTGGCCAACTCCCAGCTGTACCTGTTCCTGTTCCTCGGTGCAGTGGCCGCAGGCACGTTCTTCGGCGGGCCGATCGGCGATCGCATCGGGCGCAAGAAAGTCATCTGGTTCTCGATCCTCGGCGCCGCGCCGTTCACCCTGGCGCTGCCCTATGTCGACCTGTTCTGGACCGCCGTGCTCAGCGTGGTGATCGGTTTTATCCTGGCCTCCGCGTTCTCGGCCATCGTGGTGTTCGCCCAGGAGCTGGTGCCGGGCAATGTCGGCATGATCGCCGGCATCTTCTTTGGCCTGATGTTCGGCTTCAGCGGGATCGGCGCAGCCTTGCTCGGCCTGCTGGCGGACAACCACGGCATCGAATACGTCTACAAGCTGTGTTCGTTCCTGCCGTTGGTAGGGATACTCACGGTGCTGCTGCCATCGACTAAAGGGGTTTGACCGCCGGCCATCGGATGGCGGTATGCCATTACGGTTTATGTTCTGAAAAACCTGTGTGTGCGCTTACAATTCGCGTTTAAACGCACACCAGGCAGTTCTGCACGCTATGACGCTCGACCCACCCACGATCCTGGCCCTGACCGTCGCCCTGGCGGCCGCGGCTGCGCTTTACCTGTTGATTGAATGGCGCAGTGTGCGCGAACCCTCCTTGCTCTGTTGGAGCGCCGGTTTCGCCACCATCACCGTCGGCTCGACCCTGGCGCTGCTGCGTATCAATGGCTACCTGGTGATCGGCATCTGGTTCGCCAACGGTTTGCTGGTGAGCGCACATTTTCTGTTTTTGCTCGGGGTGGCGCGGTTTACCCAAGTGCGTTTGTCAGCGCTTTGGGCACTGATGCTGCCGGTCTGGCTTGGCATGCTGATGCTGCCGGCCGACCTGCCGTGGTCAAAGGCGATGTTGGCGGTGCAGTCGCTGCTGGTGGCGTTGCCGACGTTGCGCGCCAGTTCTCTGCTGCGTCCCCATGGCAAATCCCTGAGCGTCGGCGCGGTGCAACTGCGCTATGTTTTATTGATTCATGGCGCTTTCTACGTGGCCAAGGCTGCGTCGGCGGTGGTTCCCGGCACCTTGATCGACCTCGCGGCGTTCAAGGGCGAAATCATCCAGGTGTCACTGGTGGAAGGCGCCATGGCGATCATGCTGATTGCGCTGTCGATGACCGGCTCGGAACGCTATCGCCGCGAACAGCACATCGCCCGCCTCGCCGCCCGCGACCCGCTCACCGCGCTCTACAACCGCCGCGCCCTGAACCTGCGCGCGCCACGCCTGCTGGCCCAGGCGTCGGCCGCACAACCGGGCGCACTGCTGCTGATCGACATCGATCACTTCAAAAGCGTCAACGACCTGCATGGTCACAGCGCCGGTGACCACCTGCTGATCGCATTGAGTGAAATGATCCGCAGCGTAACCCCCGACGGCGCCCTGGCCGCGCGCCTGGGCGGTGACGAATTCGCCATCCTGCTCAATGCCACCAGTGCGCAGGGGATCGTGGAACTGGGCAATCAACTACGCGGGCAATTCCAACAACTGGCCTGCCAACGCTTCACCACGCCGCAACCGGTGACACTGAGCATCGGCGCCCTGCTGTTCGACCAACCGCCGGCCAGCCTGGCGGCGTTGATCGAACAGGGGGATGCCACGTTGTATGAATCCAAGCGAGGTGGGCGTGACCGGATTCAGTTGGTGAGTGGGACGGGGGCTGGCGTTTGAGGCGCCGACTGTTGTGCTGAGCCGATTCGCTACCGCAAGCAGCATCTACCAGAGCGGAGCTATCTGCGCGCTGGCGGGGTAAAACCCTTCACCACGAGATACAACAACGGCCCCACCGATACGAACACCGCCGTCAGCAACCAGTACGGCAGCACCGACACCATCGGCCGCCCGCGCCGACGCGTATCGCGATACATCCACACGCAGGCCAGCACTGCCATCAAGTACAGGTCGATAACCACCTGCGCCGTGTCCGGGCGTGACAGCAGTTGCCGGCCAAAAGCCAATAGCGATTGCTCGGCAGTGAGCAGGGTCACAAGGGTATACAGGGAAAACCCCAGCAACGCGGCCAGGGCAATGAAAGGTCTGTGCATAGTCTGCTCCTTGATGTGATCGAGCATCACCCTAGTGATAAGGTGACGCTCCTCGCAATGACCAAGGAGGTCATGAATTGGCCATGGACACCCCTTCGACTGCCGGCGCACAACTGCGCCAATTGCGCCGCCGCGCCAAGCTGAGCCAGTTGGAACTGGCGCTGGTCACCGGTGTGTCCCAGCGCCATCTCAGTTGCGTCGAAACCGGCCGCGCGAGGGCCAGCCCCGGCACGCTGCATAACCTGCTCAGCGCGCTGGACGCACCGTTGGAGCAGTGCAACCGCGTGTTCCTGGCGGCCGGCTACGCGCCGCGCTATACCGCCACTGCGCTCGCCGCGCCCGGCATGGCGGCGGTTCGCGAAGCCGTCAGCCATGTGCTGCATGCCAACAACCCCGCGCCGGCGATCCTGCTGGGCAGTCATTGGGAGGTACTGGCCGCCAATGCCAGCACTGGGGTGTTGTTTGAACTGGTCGGGATCGCGCCCCAAGCCACTGACGGCCTGAACCTGATGGCCACTCTGCTACAGCCGGGCGGCCTGGGCGATCACTTAATCAATGCCGAAGAAATCCGCAGCGTGGCTTGGCAACGCGCCAGCCGCGAAGCGTTGGGTAACCCCGAGTTGGCCACGCTGTTGGCCGGCTTGCCGGCGCCGGACGTCACCGAATTGCCAGCGTCTATGCCGCCGCTGGTGCTGACGCGCGTCCGTTCGCGCCGGGGCGAGTTGAGCTTCCTATCGACCTTCACCACCTTCGGCATGCCCCAGGACATCACCCTCACCTCCTTGCGCATCGAACACCTGATCCCCGCCGATGCGCACACTTGGGAAGTAATGCGCGGTGCCTATGCGGACTATTGCGCGCTGGTTTTGTGAAATATCTGTCCGTAGACTGCCGCCATACCTCCCCTCTGAAGGCGGCGAAAAAACGTGATGCAAGTTACTGAAGTTTCCATTGCCCAGCTGCGCGCGGCGCTTGAATCCGGCCAGACCACTGCCGTTGAACTGGTCAAGGCCTACCTGGCGCGGATCGATGCCTATGACGGTCCGCAAACGGCCACCGCGCTGAACGCCGTGGTGGTGCGCAATCCCCAGGCGCTGGAAGAAGCGCGGGCGTCCGATGCGCGGCGAGCCAAGGGTGAGACCCTCGGGCCGTTGGATGGCATTCCTTACACGGCCAAGGACAGTTACCTGGTCAAAGGCCTCACAGCGGCCTCCGGCAGCCCGGCGTTCGCCAAGCTGGTGGCCTGTCGTGACGCGTTCACCATCGAACGCCTGCGCGCCGGTGGTGCGATCTGCCTGGGCAAGACCAATATGCCGCCGATGGCCAATGGCGGTATGCAGCGCGGCGTGTACGGCCGTGCCGAGAGCCCCTACAACGCCGATTACCTGACCGCGCCGTTCGCCTCCGGCTCGTCCAACGGTGCCGGTACTGCGACGGCGGCCAGTTTCGCCGCGTTCGGCCTGGCTGAAGAAACCTGGTCCAGCGGCCGTGGCCCGGCCTCCAACAACGGTCTATGTGCCTACACGCCGTCACGCGGGGTGATTTCGGTGCGCGGCAACTGGCCGTTGACCCCGACCATGGACGTGGTGGTGCCGTTTGCACGCACCATGGCCGACCTGCTGGAAGTACTCGACGTGGTGGTCGCCGAAGACCCCGACACCCGTGGCGACCTGTGGCGCCTGCAACCCTGGGTGCCGATCCCCAGCGTTACCTCGGTGCGCCCTGCTTCCTATGCTGAACTGGCTGTCGACAGCACAACCCTGACGGGTAAACGCTTCGGCGTGCCACGTATGTATATCAATGCCGACCCTGAGGCCGGCACCAGCGAAAAACCCGGTATCGGTGGCCCGACCGGGCAGAAAATCCACACCCGCGCGAGCGTGATTGACCTGTGGCAGGCCGCGCGCCAGGCGTTGGAAGCCGCCGGCGCGGAAGTGGTCGAGGTGGATTTCCCGCTGGTGTCCAACTGCGAAGGCGACCGCCCGGGCGCACCGACGGTGTTTACCCGTGGCCTGGTGTCCAAGCAGTTCCTGCACGATGAATTGTGGGAGCTTTCCGCATGGGCCTTCGACGATTTCCTGCGCGCCAATAACGACCTGGCCCTCAACCGCCTGGCGGACGTCGACGGCCCGCAGATTTTCCCCCACGACCCCGGCACCCTGCCCAACCGCGAAGACGACCTCGCGGCCGGCATGGACGAGTACGTGCGCATGGCCCAGCGCGGCATCACGCCGTGGAATGAAATCGCCAGCGTCCCCGACGGCCTACGCGGCCTGGAACAGACCCGACGCATCGACCTGGAGGACTGGATGGACAGCCTCGGCCTCGACGCGGTGCTGTTCCCCACCGTGGCCGACGTTGGCCCGGCGGATGCGGATATCAACGAAGCCAGTGCCGACATCGCCTGGAGCAACGGCATCTGGGTGGCCAACGGCAACCTCGCCATCCGCCACCTGGGCGTGCCTACCGTCACCGTACCGATGGGCGTGATGGCGGATATCGGCATGCCGGTGGGGCTGACGTTTGCCGGTCGGGCATACGATGACTCGGCGTTGCTGCGCTACGCCTCGGCGTACGAAGCCACCGGCAGCAAACGCCTGATCCCGCCGCGCACGCCGCCACTGAACGCACACTAACGTGTCCATCTGATTCTCGGCCAGGGGGAGGCAACGAGCATAGCGATGCGCCAGTTCGACAGGAAGCCGTACGTCCCCATGCACTGTATTAGGACGTCATACCAGTTAAATCGAACACGAAGCGCCTTATATTCAGGGATATTCAAAATTTAATTTCCTTACCCTTTCAAAATATTGCATGGTTGTACGACGACATCGAATGTCGTCTCTCTCAACAACAATAAGGAACGCCCCATGCAGAATATGAAAGTGCTGATCGGTTTTCTGTGCCTGTTCAGCGGCTATGTCGCCGCCGCCCCCGCCACCGATGACAAGGACGTCGCCCAAGCCGTCGACCACCTGACCCAAGCCATGCTGCACAAGGACATCAATCAGTTACAGGCCCTCACCGCCGAAAAGCTGACCTACGGCCACTCCAGCGGCAAGATTCAGAACAAGCAGGAATTCATCGCCGACATAGAGACCGGCCGCAGCGGCTTCAAGACTCTGGAAATGCAGAAGCAGACCATCACCTTGAGCGGCGATACCGCGCTGGTGCGCAATCACTTTCACGCCCAGGCGGTGAACAGCGGTGTCGAGGTGCCCACCGATATCGAGAACTTCCAGGTCTGGCAGAAACACAAAGGCCACTGGCTGCTGATCGGCCGTCAGGCCTTCAAGTTCTGATTCCCCGGTGAGCCGGCGCGGCTCACCACATCACGGCACTGCGCACCTTGAGCAATGCTTCGCGCAGTGCCGGCATGTCCACCGACCCCAGGGCCAGGCGCAGTGCATGCGGCACATGGGTCGAGACCGCGAACGGCTCGGCGGTGGACACCGACACGCCCTGGCGCTGCAGTTGCATCGCCACCTGATCGGCGCGGGCATCTTCGGCCAGGGGCAGCCATAAGAAATACGAAGAGGGATGAGCGGTGTAAGCCAGCCCCTTGAGCACCTGGGCCGCCAACGCCTGGCGCGCCCGCGCATCCTCGCGCTTTTGCGCTTCCAGCTGTGCCACGGTGCCGTCTTCGAGCCAACCCACGGCGATTGCGCTCATGACGCCGGGCACGTTCCAGGTGGTCGCCATGACGCTGCGCTCCAACGCCTTGACCCAGGCCGGTGGCGCGGCGACAAATCCTACCCGCAGGCCAGTGGCGACACTTTTGGATAACCCGCCGACATACACCGTGCGCTCCGGCGCCAGCCTGGCCACGGGTGGCGGCGCGTCCTCGGCGAGAAACGCGTAGGCCGCGTCCTCGATAATCATCAGATTGTGTTGTTGGGCGATGTGCACCAACCGCTCGCGCTGCGCCAGGTCCATTACCCAGCCAAGTGGATTATGCAACGTCGGCATGCTGTACACCGCGCGCACCGGACGGCGACGACACAACGCCTGCAGGGCGTCCAGGTCCGGGCCGTGGGCGTTGGCCGGCAGGGCCAGGATTTCCAGGTGCAGCGTGTCGGCCAGCACCTTGAACCCCGAGTAGGTCAGCGCATCGACAGCAATCACATCGCCGGGCTTGAGCAGCGCCATCATCGTCACCGCCAGGCCATGCTGCGCGCCGCTGACCACCAGCACCTGCTCGGCGGTTACGCATAATCCGCGGCTAAGCAAATGCCGAGCGACAGCGGCGCGCTCGTGCACGCGGCCGGCGTGCGGCTGGTAACGCAGCAATGCCTCCAGGTCGCCCGACAGCGCCAATTGACGCAAAGCCGTGCGCAGCAGGTCAGCCTGACCAGGCAACGACGGGTAGTTGAAATTCAGATCGAGCAGCCCCGCCGCCACGTTCATCTGCCCGCTGCCCTGCCCCGGCGGCAAGGCGATTTCACGCACAAACGTACCGCGTCCGGTTTCGCCACTGACCAGGCCCATGGCCTCCAGCTCGGTGTACACCCGGCTCGCGGTGGCCAGCGCAAGGCCATGTTCGGCGGCCAGCTGACGGTGCGTGGGCAGCCGAGTACCGGGCGCCATCGCGCCTGAGCGAATTGCCTGGGCGAAGCGATCGACCAGCAGTTTGTAACGGGCTCGCGGCATGCAAGGTGTATCCATGACAATTTTTTGATTGTGCCAATGCTCGCTCCTAGGATGACGCCCACGCAACTTCTCTTTTTCAGGCAGACCTCATGGAACATACGCTCGGCACCCCGGACACCCGCGCACAGGGCTGGATCAACGGTTTTATCGGCGTGGTGATTTTCAGCGGTTCGCTGCCGGCCACGCGCCTGGCGGTAATGGAATTCGACCCGGTGTTCCTGACCGTGATCCGCGCCACCCTCGCCGCGCTGCTCGCGGTAGTGCTGCTGTGGGTGTTCAAGGAAAAACGCCCCACCCGCCAACAGTGGCTGCCCCTGGTCATCGTTTCGCTGGGCGTGGTGATTGGTTTTCCCCTGCTGACTGCGCTGGCGCTGCAATACGTGACCTCAGCCCATTCCATTGTGTTTATCGGGCTGTTGCCGCTGGCCACGGCGGTGTTTGCGGTGTGGCGCGGTGGCGAGCGGCCACGCCCGGTATTCTGGCTGTTCTCGCTGCTGGGCAGCGCGCTGGTGGTGGGCTACGCCTTCGCGCAGGGCCTGACCGCTGCCCCGGCCGGTGACCTGCTGATGCTACTGGCGGTGCTGGTGTGCGGCCTGGGATACGCCGAGGGCGCCACGCTGTCGCGCAGCCTGGGCGGTTGGCAGGTGATCTGTTGGGCGCTGGTGGTGGCGCTGCCGGTAGTGGCGCCACTGAGCCTGATGCTGGCGCCGTCGAGTGTCACCGCGATCAGCCTGCCGGCGTGGCTGAGCCTGGGCTACGTGGCGTTGTTCAGCATGTTGCTCGGCTTTGTATTCTGGTATCGCGGCCTCGCTCAGGGCGGTATCGCCGCGGTCGGCCAGTTGCAGTTACTGCAACCATTCTTCGGCCTGGCGCTGGCGGCTTGGCTGCTGCATGAACAGGTCAGCCCAGGCATGCTGTTGGTGACGCTGCTGGTGATCGCGTGCGTGGCGGGCGCCAGGCGTTTTGCGCGGTGATACACCGTCTCTGGGCGGCATCATTACCTCAGCGTTTTATTCCCATTCCTCGTTTGTCCTGCTAAACAGAGTTATCGCCACGGAATAAAAGGATGCGACATGCACGCCCCTTCATTGCAGGACACCACCGCGCCGGAAGGCGTCTGTTACGGCTGCGGCAGCAGCAACCCCCACGGCCTGCACATCAAGAGCCGCTGGGATGAAGACCGCGTCCATGTGATTGCCGAGCACCAGCCGGACGCCCGCTATTGCGGCTGGCCGGACTTGGTGTATGGCGGCCTGATCGCGATGCTGGTGGACTGCCACTCCAACTGGACCGCCATGGCTTATCACTACCAGGCCGAACAACGCGAACCCGGCAGCGTGCCGCGCATCGACTGCGTCACCGGCAACCTGGGCATCAAATTCATCAAGCCCACCCCCATGGGCGTACCGCTGACCTTACGCGCGCGGGTCGAGGGCGATGTCGGGCGCAAAACCCAGGTGATCTGCGAGGTGTACGCCGGCGGCGTACTCACGGCCATCGGCGATTCGGTATTTGTGCGTGTCGATACCGGCCAGTTGGCCGCCGCTGCCCACGGTCGCACCGACTGAATCCGGGTACCTTTCACTGCCACCGTTTAGCGAGGACTGCATCGATGGAACGCTTGAGCGCCAAAGACTTCGCCCCCGAACTGCTGCAACTCTATGACGGCTATGCCCATGGCACGATCAACCGTCGCGAGTTTCTCGACCGCGCTGCGCTGTTCACTTTCGGCGGGCTGACCGCGTCGGCGTTGCTGGCGGCGCTGAGCCCCGACTATGCCCTGGCCGAACAGGTGAAATTCACCGACCCTGCCATCGTCGCCGACTACATCACCTACCCCTCGCCCCAGGGCCACGGCACAGTACGCGGCTATCTGGTGCGCCCGACACATGCCAGCGGCAAGCTGCCGGCGGTGGTGGTGGTGCATGAAAATCGCGGTTTGAACCCCTATATCGAAGACGTCGCGCGGCGCCTGGCCAAGGCCGGATTCATCGCCCTGGCGCCGGACGGCCTGACCTCGGTCGGCGGTTACCCCGGCAATGATGAAAAAGGCAAGGCGCTGCAAGAGCAAGTCGACCCGACCAAACTGATGAACGATTTCTTCGCGGCCATCGAATGGCTGATGAAGCACGACAGCGGCAACGGTAAGGTCGGTATCACCGGTTTCTGTTATGGCGGCGGGGTAACCAATGCGGCCGCGGTGGCCTATCCCGAACTGGGCGCTGCTGTGTCGTTTTATGGGCGCCAACCGGACACGAAGGACGTTGCACGCATCAAGGCGCCGATCATGCTGCACTTCGGCGAGCTGGACACGCGCATCAACGAAGGCTGGCCGGCCTATGAACACGCGTTGAAGGCGGCCGGAACCCTCTATGAGGCGTATATCTACCAGGGCGCCAACCATGGCTTTCACAACGACTCGACACCGCGTTACGACGACGCGGCGGCGACCCTGGCGTGGGAGCGCACATTGGGGTGGTTTCGCAAATACCTGGCGTGAGAGCGACTGTGAGCGGGGTTGCCCGCCTGGAGCTGGAACATAAAACGCTTCTTGCAGTGAGCAGGCTTGCCCTGCTCATAACAGCAAGCTGAGGGTCAGTGTTCCAGGGCATATCGCCGGCAGTGGTTGAGGTAGCCTTGCTCATGGCTGCCTACCAGTTGCACCACGCTGGTCCATAACCACGACGGCGCGTCCAGTTGCCGGGTGCGGTTCTCCTGGAGGACCGCCATCCAGGCCTTGCGGGTGGCGCGGTCCATCTGTCGGGCGTGGGCGATGCCGACCACGCGGGCCAGGTAACCGGCGGCGTGCATGGCGTCGGTTTCGCTCAGTTCGTCCAGTTCTAGCTTCATGTCCTGGGGCAGCAGTTCCCGGATAAAAAAACCATGGTCCAAAAAGCGCGTCGCCACCATGCGTTCGCCCAATCCCGGCGACAACTGACGCGCGCCCTCAACCACGCGGCGACCATTGTCTCGTGGCATCTTCGCCCGGGACGCACGGGGTGCCGCCGCGCCCACGGCTTCCTTGATATCGATCAGGCAGTACTCCTGATCATCTTTGTCACCCACACCGAGCAACACCGCATAACGCAGCAGCCCGAGGGAACTGCAGCCCTTGACCCAATACGCCGAGTCCAGCAACTCGACCTTGGCATCCTTGGGCCGCCCCTTGAGCGAGGTGACCAACTGCTGAATGTCATCCGAGGCGCAGACGTTTTCCAACGCACTTTTTTCCGCCCGCGACAGCGACCAGAAGTGTTTGCCCAGCGGGATCGTCGGCCGCACGCTCTCGATCCGTTCACGCGCCAAATGCTTCCAGGTACGCGCCACCGCGCTGCGCATGCCGGCCTTGACCTGGGAGGGGCGTGGCGGGGCTTCGTCCGGCTTGTCTTTGAAGGCTTGTTCGTAACCCTGCATCATTTCTTCGAGCATGCGTGCGGTGGTCACCCCTGGCAGGTCCGAGCCACGCGCGGCCGTGGCCAGGGACAGGGCCAGGCGCACCAGGTCATGGGCCGGGTTGCCGATCACCGTTTGGTCGAGGTCGCGGATATGCATGTCGATGCGGCCGTCGGTGTCCCCGGTCGGGCCCAGATTACCGGCGTGGCAGTCGCCACAGATCCAAATCGCCGGGCCATGGGGCAAGCGGCGTCCGGGCAGGCTGTGCAGCCACTCGTAGAATTGCACGGTGCTGCCCCGCACATAGGCGTGGGCCGAGCGCGCCATCTTCAGATTGCGTAGTTGAGTCAGGTGCGGCATGCGGGCGGAGGGGCGCGGAATTTTCATGAACAGCCTCAGGTCGGGGCCACAGTAGATCGCCGAGCCAGCGAGAATGTTTCATTTTGTTTCAAGAAGATGGCAGAAGGACAGCTTCGCCCTCACCGGCCTGGGTTTGCAGCCAGCCCTTGAACGCCAGCATCGCCGTTGTCTCGGCCCTGGACTGCAGGCGCGTCAACCAGTAGCTGCCGGTGGTAATGCCCACGTCGAAAGGCTGGCGAATCAGATCGTTTTCCAATTGCCGCGCAAACATCACCGCCGGTGCCAACGCCACCCCGATCCCCTGCAACGCGGCATCCATCATCGCCAGCGAAGAGTCGAACACGATACTGCGTGGCACAAGGGTATCGGCGGGCAACCCAGCGGCGTGAAACCACAGGTTCCATTCATCGGCGCGGTAGGAGCGCAGCAGCGTGTGCTTCAACAGGTCGTGCGGCGCGTGCAGGTGCTCGGCGATCGCCGGGATGCACAGCACCGTCAGCGGCGCCGCCAGCACGTGGCAGGCATCGGTGCCATGCCAGGCACCGGCGCCGAAACGTACCGCGTAATCCAGGCCTTCGGCAGCCACATCGACACGGTTGTTGTGGGTGGACAGGCGCAGGTCGATCAACGGGTAACACTTCTGAAAGTCCGAAAGGCGCGGCAACAGCCAGCCCACCGCGAAGGTGCCCACCGCACCCACGGTCAGCACTTCGCGGTAATGCCCGCCTTCGAACTGCCCCAGGGTCTGGGCGATGCGGTCGAAGGATTCACGCAGCACCGGCAGCAGGGTTTCGCCTTCGCGGGTGAGCATGAGCCCGCGCGGCAGGCGCTTGAACAAAGTGACATTGAGTTGGGCTTCCAGGCTTTTTACCTGATGGCTGACCGCCGCCTGGGTAACGCACAGCTCGATGGCGGCGCGGGTAAAGCTCAGGTGGCGAGCCGAAGCCTCGAAGGCGCGCAGGGCATTAAGGGGCAAATGGGAACGCAACATCAGCTAGCCCAAATTTTTCTAATGGCTGGGACGAGATATCATCGTTTGTCCAGTCAGTGAAATCCACCTAGATTTGCGGCGCCTGCGCAGGCCTTGATTGTTATCGCACCACTTATTAGGGAAGCCAACCACCATGCGTCACTCCGTACGATCACTCGCCCTCTCTAGCCTGCTGCTCAGCGCCGGTCACTGTCTGGCCGATTCGGACCTGCGCCCCGTGGTCAACGCCAGCGTCGAACCGCTGATGCAGCAGCAAGGCATCACCGGTCTTTCGGTGGCAGTGATCCACAAAGGCCAGGTGCAATACTTTAATTACGGTCTCGCTTCCAGAGACACGCGACAGCCCGTGACCGAAAACACGCTGTTTGAAGTGGGTTCGGTCAGTAAAACCTTCGCCGCCACGCTTGGCGGCTACGCCCAGGCTACCGGCAAACTTAAGCTCACGGACCCGGCCGCCCAGCACCTGCCGACTCTCAAGGGCAGCGCCCTAGAACGTATCAGCCTGCTGCAATTGGCGACCTACACCGCGGGCGGCCTGCCGTTGCAGTTTCCCCAGGCCGCCGACAATGCCGACAACATGCTCAGCTACTTCCAGCACTGGACACCCGCCTACGCCCCCGGCACGCAGCGGTTGTATTCCAACCCGAGCATCGGCCTGTTCGGCTATCTGGCCGCGCGAAGCCTGGGGCAGCCTTACCACGTCGCCATGGAGCAGACGCTGCTGCCCAAACTAGGCCTGAAAAACACCTACGTAAACGTGCCAGACGAGCAAAAACCTCGTTACGCCCAGGGCTATGACAAGCAGGACAAGCCCGTGCGCGTTTCCCCTGGCGCGCTGGACAGCGAAGCCTATGGCATCAAGACCACCGCCCGTGACCTGGCGCATTACGTCATCGCGAACATGCACCCGCAAACCCTGGAGCAACCGCTGCAACAAGCCATCGCTACCGCCCATAGCGGTTATTACCAAGTAGACGGCATGACCCAAGCTCTGGGCTGGGAGTACTACCCTTACCCCATCGCGCTGCAGGCCCTGATCGACGGCAACTCCACGCCGATGGCCATGCAACCCCACGCGGTCGGTTGGTTTGCCACGCCCCACGCGCAACCGGCCAATGTGCTGTACAACAAAACCGGTTCCACCGGCGGTTTTGGCGCGTACGTCGCGTATGTGCCAGCCCAGGACAAAGGCGTGGTGATCCTGGCGAACAGGAATTACCCGAACGCTGAGCGGGTAAAGGTGGCGCATGCGATCCTGAGCGCGCTGGCACCCTAACTGGCTCGGGCGCCATCGCTGTTATTCGGCGTAAGCCCAGGTCATGCGAAACGACGCCCCGCCCCACTCCGAATCCTGCACCTCGACCTGCCCTCCATGCCACTGGGACACCCGTTGCACCAGGGCCAGGCCGAGGCCGAAGCCGCCGGTGCGACGGTCGCGACTGGCGTCCAGGCGCATGAACGGCTGGAAGATTTTCGCGCGGCCGTCCTCGGGCACGCCGGGGCCGTCGTCACATACACGCACTTCATAGCCGCTACCGAACGCGATCAGCGACACCTGTACCCGCCGCTCGGCGTAACGGATGGCGTTGCGCAACAGGTTGATCACCGCGCGAGCCATAAAGCGCGGCTCAATCTGGATAAAGTCCACCTCACACACCCGCAGCGATAACTGGACGCCGGCCGCTTCGGCCTCCAGCGCCACGCTGGCGATAACGCTGTCGAGCCAGCTGTGGGCTTCGATGCGCTCGCGGGTTACCTGCGTGGCGCCTCGCTCCAGGCTGGCGTAGGTGAGCAACTCCGAGACCATCTCTTCCAGCTCGCCCAGGTCGGCGTACATGTCGGCAATCAGCTCGCCGCGCTGGCGTGGGTCGGCCTGTTGCTTGAGCTGGTCGAGTTCGAACGACAGCCGCGCGATCGGCGTGCGCAGTTCATGGGATACCGCGTTAGTGAGTTCGCGCTGATTGGCGATCAGGCTTTCGATGCGCTCGGCCATCTGATTGAAGTGGCCGGCCAGCTCGCGCACGGTGGAACGGCGCGGCAGCAGGATACGTGAGCCGAGGTCGTTATCACCAAAGCGTTGGGCGGCCAGGCGGATGTGCTCCAGATCGCGCCAATGCGGGCGCACCCAAAAATACAGGACAACGGCCAGGCACACGCCGAGAAACCCATAGGCCCACATATACAGCCATTTAGGCTCTTCCGGCAGCTTGATCTCCAGCAATTGCGGGCCACCGTCAATATCGGCGAGGAACTCCATAAAGTCGCCACGTACCACCAGCCGCCCCTCGGCCAGCAGCGCTTGCTCGCGTGCCGTCAGTGCCTGAGCATCCTTGAGCACCAGTTGCAGACGCAGCCCGTAATAAGGTTGCAGCTCAGCAAGCCGAGCCTGGCGCTGTGTAACGGGCAGCGGCCGCAATTGTTCCACCAGGCCGTAAGCCGGGCCACGCAGGGCCTCGCGGTTGTAGGTTTCGTTGGCCTCGGGCAGCAACTCGTCGAAGGTGTAGTTGACCAGCCAGATCGCGCCCGCCAGCCCCAACGCCAGGATCAGATACAGACGCAGGTAAAGTCGCAGCACCTAGACCTCCCACGCAAACGGATTGAACAGGTAGCCCTTGCCCCAAATGGTCTTGATGCAGACCGGTTCGCGAGGGTTGTCGTTGAGCTTGGCGCGCAGCTTGCTGATGTACACGTCGACGCTGCGGTTGAGCCCGTCGAAGGCGATACCGCGCATGCGGTTGAGAATGTCATCGCGCGACAGGATGCTGCCGGCGTTGCTGGCCAGCAGCCAGAGCAGTTCGAACTCCATGGTGGTCAGGTCGATGCGCTCGTCGCCCAGGCTGACCACCCGGCAACTGCGGTCGATGGCCAACCGGCCGAACGCCAGCGCGCCACGTACCGTGGGCTCGGGCGCCTGCCTGCGTTGCAGCGCACGCAGGCGCGCCAGCAGCACGGGGGGTTTGATCGGCTTGATCACGTAGTCGTCGGCGCCGGACTCCAGGCCCAGGATATGGTCCAGGTCGTCCTCCTTGGCGGTGAGGATCACAATCGGTGTGTCCGACACGCGACGGATTTCACGGCACACCTGCAGGCCGCTCTGGCCCGGCAGCATCAGGTCGAGCACCACCATCTTCGGGGTGAAATCCAGAAAGGCTTCCAGGGCCTCGTCGCCCCGGTGCACCACTCGCACGTCAAAGCCATGCTGCGACAAAAAATGTGCGATCAGCCCTGCCAGTCGCTCGTCGTCCTCGACCAGCAGAACCTTGCCCAGCCCCAGGTTTTCCATAGGTTCTCAGTGTGCAAACGGCGATTGATTGAAGAGCGGGCATTATAGATGGCAAGCTGCACCACTTGAGTGGTCGGCCAACTCCCCACAGGGCAAGCTTCATGTTTTTAAGAGTTTTTAACAAATAGCCCGCAGTTTTTAACGCCAACCCCAGGGAGCTGTATGCGTAAGGATTACCTGGCGTTCTTCATCTCACTGTTTGTGTCGCGGCTGGCGGATCAGGTTCTGTTGTTTATCGTGCCCCTGATCGTGTTCCAGACCACCGGCAGCGTGGCCTGGGCGGGCCTGGCGTTTTTTTGCGAGTCGCTGCCGCGCTACCTGGCGTTCCCGGTGTGCGGGGCGTTGTGCGATAAGTTTTCACCGGTGCGCATCCTGCATATCAGCCAGGTCTACCGGGCACTGGCGTGCGCGGTGACGGTAGCGTTGTATGGGCTGTTCGATGGCATTTATTGGCTGGTGATCCTGTCGGCGCTGTGCGGGGTGCTGACGACCCTGGGCATCATGGCGCGGGAAGTGGTGATGCCCCATGGTTTCCCACAGTACAGCTACGCCAAGACCCTGTCCTATTCACAGATTGCCGATCAGAGCGGCCTGGTGCTCGGCCCGCTGCTGGCGGCGCTGCTGCTGCAAGTCTGGAGCTGGCCGTGGGTGGTGGCAGGCGTGGCCGGGTTGTTCGTGGTGGCCGATCTGGCCATGTTGATCTGGCAGCGCCACACCACAATCCACCTACCGAGCCATGCCCAGCACGGCGATATCTGGCTGCAGCCGCTGCGCATCGCCTTCGGCCACATAGGTCGGTTGGCGGCACTCAAGCGCATCATCACCCTGGCGGTCGGCGTCAACCTGATCGTCGGCGTAACGCTGGCGACCTCGGCGGCCATGGTCACCGGCCAGTTCGGCGCCGGCAAGGACAGCTACGCCCTGCTCCAGGCTGCCGGGGCGCTGGTCACCATCGGGATTCTGTTCTATCTGGCTCACTCGGCATTGCCCATGAAGCTCATGGGCGGGCTGGGCTATTCAATGATTGCCGTCGGTGCGCTGATCACGGCGATCAGCCCGGATGTGTGGGCCTACACCCTGGGTTTCCTGCTGATCACAGGCTTTGACAAGATGTTCAATGTGTACCTGCGCAGTACCCGGCAGCGGGTGATTCCGGTGCAGGACTTCGGCAAGACCGTAGGCGTGATCACCCTGCTCAACAACCTCGCCCAACCCTTGGCGGGCTTGATGGTTGCGCTGCTGGCCGCGCCTGTCGGCACGCAAACGGTGATCCTGTTACTGACCGGGATCACCGCGCTGATCGGCGTCGCGGTAGCGTCAGGCTGGCACGCCACTGTGAAAGCGGAACTCGATGTCGGGTGACTCGATCAGTTCCTGCTCCGCCGCCCTTACCCGCTCGATCACCTGGGCAATGTCCCCGGCGTCGCCATACTGGTAGGCCAATTTCAAATAGCCCTGGAAATGCCGCGCTTCGCTTTTGAGCAGGCCAAAGTAGAACTTGCCGAGTTCTTCGTCCAAATGCGGCACCAGCGCTTCGAAACGCTCGCAACTGCGCGCCTCGATAAACGCGCCGACCACCAGAGTGTCCACCAGCTTGACCGGCTCATGGCTGCGCACCACTTTGCGCAGCCCCGAGGCATAACGCCCGGCGTGCAGTTGGCGCAGTTCCACTTTGCGCTTTTTCATCAGGCGCATGACCTGCTCGTGATGCACGAGTTCTTCCCGGGCCAGGCGCGACATCATGTTGATCAGGTCAACATGGGCGTAGTACTTGGCCATGAGGCTAAGCGCGGTGCTGGCGGCCTTGAATTCACAGTTCTTGTGGTCGATCAACAGGGTGTCCTGATCGGCCAACGCGGCCTGGACCCAGGCGCCAGGGGTACGGCAACCGAGGAATTCGTGGATTTCGGGCAGGTTCATCGGGCTCACGGGCAAAGGATCACAAAAGGGTGGCGATTATACCGACCGCGCCGCAGACCACCAGCCACCGGGCTTGATGTGCATCAACATGACGTCCGGCGGGCAGCAACTATAGTTGTTCCACGCTCACCCTTTTGGAGATCCGATCATGCAAGCCATTCGCAGCATCCTGGTGGTCATCGAGCCCGCGCATTCGGAAAGCCTGGCCCTCAAGCGCGCCAAGCTGATCGCCGGGGTCACCGGCGCGCACTTGCATTTGCTGATCTGCGACAGGAAACACGAGCATTCGGCGCTGTTGAGCCTGCTCAAGGCCGGCTTGCAGGAAGACGGTTACAGCGTGACCACCGAGCAGGCGTGGAATGAAAGCCTGCATGACACCATTATCGACGTGCAGCAGGCCGAAGGCTGTGGGCTGGTGATCAAGCAGCACTTTCCCGACAGCCCGCTTAAAAAGGCGCTGCTGACGCCGGCGGACTGGAAACTGTTGCGCGTGTGCCCGACGCCGGTGCTGCTGGTGAAGACGTCCACGCCTTGGGCGGGCGGGGTGATTCTGGCGGCGATTGATGTGGGCAACAACGACGCAGAACACCGCGAACTGCATCACGCGATCATCGACCATGGCTTCGACATCGCCAGTCTGGCCAAGGCGCAGTTGCATGTGATCAGCGCCCATCCTTCGCCGATGCTGTCGGCGGCGGACCCGACGTTCCAGCTCAAGGAAACCATCGAGGCGCGTTATCGCGAGCAGTGCAAGGCGTTCCAGGCTGAATTCGATGTGGATGACGCACACCTGCACGTCGAAGAGGGCCCGGCGGACGTATTGATCCCCCATCTTGCCCACACACTGAAAGCGGCCGTGACCATCATCGGCACAGTGGGGCGCACCGGCATTTCCGGAGCGCTGATCGGTAATACGGCGGAGGTGATACTGGACGCGGTGGACAGCGATGTACTGGTGCTCAAGCCGCAGACCTTGATGGATGACCTGGGGGCACTGGCGACCAAGGCCTGACGCCGACTCCCCCCTACCACCGAGATCCAATGTGGGTGGGGGCAAGACCCTCCCCCATTTGGATGTGTGTTGTTAGTCAGCGAGTGCATCGTTCAAGAAGGCCGGGGCGATATAGCGCTGGTAATGGGCCTCGGAGAGGATAAAGAACTCACGGTCGATGGCATCGCGCAGTTCCGGCAAGGCCCACTCGCGAAACTCCGGCAACAGCACCATGCCGTACGCCTCCAGGTTATTGATCACCCGCGCCCCGCGAGCAATCAACTGGTACGCCCAACAGTACGCGGACTGGTGCGGCACAAAACGGATCTTGCGCTGCTCCAGTTGCCCGCGCAGTTTGCCAGGGTCGAACACTTCCAGCTTGCCGGCCATCACCTGCACCAGCAGGTGCTCCAACCGCAGCCAGACCGCGCGTTTTTCTTCTTCGTTATAGCCGTTCCACTGGATCACTTCATGGTGGAAGCGCTTGCAGCCACGGCAAACGAGGTCGCCGTAAACGGTGGAGCACAGGCCTACGCAGGGGGTTTTGATGGTTTGGTTGGACATGGGCGGCGGCACGCAAATCAGTGAAACAGTGCGCCATGTTAGCCCTTTGTCTAAGGTTGATCACCCGGCAAACGTGACATGGCAACTTACCTTTAAATTTTTTTTGCCGTAGAATCATCCGGCCTTGTAAGGCGCCAATAATCCGCTGGAAGCTGTTTTCAAAGCGTCACGAGCACAGTCGTTCCTTCAGAACGGTGTTGGCGATGGTGAACGACCCGGTAGGTCGAGCATCAGCGCCAACCCTCATCAGCTCCGTTCTGCAGGCGTAAAACTTTGAAAGCAGCTTCTGTGAGAAATGCCGGCAGCGCTGGCTTTGCGGCCCAAAAAGCCCCCGAGCGCACGCGTGCCGATCATTTCTGGATGAGCGTCCCGTGGGACCACTGATGAGGGTAATAACTGTGCTTGAAGCCTACCGCAAACATATCGAAGAGCGTGCAGCCCTGGGTATCGTTCCCCAGCCGCTTAATGCCGAACAAACCGCAGGCCTGGTCGAGCTGCTGAAAAATCCTCCGGCTGGCGAAGAAGAATTCCTCGTTGACCTGATCACCAACCGCATTCCACCAGGCGTTGACGAAGCTGCCTACGTCAAGGCCGGTTTCCTGTCCGCCCTGGCCAAGGGCGAAGCCACTTCCCCCCTGATCGACAAGAAACGCGCCGTTGAGCTGCTTGGCACCATGCAGGGCGGCTACAACATCGTGACCCTGGTCGAGCTGCTCGACGATGCCGAGCTGGCACCTGTTGCCGCCGCTCAACTCAAGCACACCCTGCTGATGTTCGATGCCTTCCACGACGTTGCTGAAAAAGCCAAGAACGGCAACCAACACGCTAAAGCCGTGCTGCAGTCCTGGGCCGATGGCGAGTGGTTCAAGAACCGTCCGACCCTGGCCGACAAGATCAGCCTGCGCGTGTTCAAGGTCACCGGCGAAACCAACACCGACGACCTGTCCCCTGCCCCGGACGCCTGGTCCCGCCCTGATATCCCGCTGCACGCCCTGGCCATGCTGAAAATGGCGCGCGAAGGCATCGTGCCGGACGAGCAAGGCAAGACCGGCCCGATGAAGCAGATCGAAGAGATGCGCGGCCAAGGCTTCCCGATCGCCTACGTCGGTGACGTGGTCGGTACCGGTTCGTCGCGTAAATCCGCCACCAACTCCGTACTGTGGTTCTTCGGCGACGACGTGCCTTACGTACCGAACAAGCGCGCCGGTGGTTTCTGCTTCGGCAGCAAGATCGCTCCGATCTTCTACAACACCATGGAAGATGCCGGCGCACTGCCAATCGAATTCGACGTCACCAACATGCACATGGGCGACGTGATCGACCTGTACCCGCATGCCGGCAAAGTCTGCAAACACGGCACCGACGAAGTCCTGACCACCTTCGAAATGAAGACCCCGGTGCTGTTGGACGAAGTCCGCGCCGGCGGCCGTATCCCGCTGATCATCGGCCGTGGCCTGACCGAAAAAGCGCGTGCCGAGCTGGGCCTGGGCCCGACCGATCTGTTCAAGCTGCCAGAAGCCCCGGTCGATACCGGCAAAGGCTTCACCCTGGCGCAGAAGATGGTCGGCAAGGCGTGCGGCCTGCCGGAAGGCAAAGGCGTGCGTCCAGGCACCTACTGCGAACCGAAGATGACCACCGTGGGTTCCCAGGACACCACCGGTCCGATGACCCGTGACGAACTCAAAGACCTGGCGTGCCTGGGCTTCTCGACCGACCTGGTGATGCAGTCCTTCTGCCACACCGCGGCCTATCCAAAGCCGATCGACGTGACCACCCACCACACCCTGCCTGACTTCATCATGACCCGTGGCGGCGTGTCGCTGCGTCCAGGCGACGGCATCATCCACAGCTGGCTGAACCGCATGCTGCTGCCGGACACCGTCGGCACCGGTGGCGACTCCCACACCCGTTTCCCGATGGGCATCTCGTTCCCGGCAGGTTCCGGTCTGGTCGCGTTCGCCGCCGCCACCGGCGTCATGCCGCTGGACATGCCGGAATCGATCCTGGTGCGCTTCAAAGGCAAAATGAAACCTGGCATCACCCTGCGTGACCTGGTTCATGCCATTCCTTACTACGCGATCCAGGCTGGCCTGTTGACCGTAGAGAAGAAAGGCAAGAAAAACGCCTTCTCCGGCCGCATCCTGGAAATCGAAGGCCTGAACGACCTGACCCTGGAGCAGGCGTTCGAGCTGTCCGACGCCTCGGCCGAACGTTCGGCTGCCGGTTGCACTATCAAGCTGTCCAAAGAGTCCATCACCGAGTACCTGAACTCCAACATCACCCTGCTGCGCTGGATGATCGGTGAAGGCTACGGCGATGCGCGCACTCTGGAACGTCGCGCCCAAGCGATGGAAGCCTGGGTCGCCAACCCGGAGCTGATGGAAGCCGATGCCGACGCCGAATACGCCGAAATCATCGAGATCGACCTGGCCGAGATCAACGAGCCGATCCTCTGCGCACCGAACGACCCGGACGATGCCCGTCTGCTGTCCAGCGTTGCCGGCGAGAAGATCGACGAAGTGTTCATCGGTTCGTGCATGACCAACATCGGTCACTTCCGCGCTGCCGGTAAGTTGCTGGAACAGGTCAAGGGTCAGCTGCCAACCCGTCTGTGGCTGTCGCCGCCGACCAAAATGGACGCTCACCAACTGACCGAAGAAGGCTACTACGGCATCTACGGCAAGGCTGGCGCACGCATGGAAATGCCGGGCTGCTCGCTGTGCATGGGTAACCAGGCACGGGTAGAACCGAACTCCACCGTGGTGTCGACTTCGACCCGTAACTTCCCGAACCGTCTGGGTGACGGCGCGAACGTCTATCTGGCTTCGGCTGAGCTGGCGGCAGTCGCTTCCACCCTGGGTCGCCTGCCGACCGTCGAGGAGTACATGGGTTACGCGGCCAAGCTGGACACCATGGCCAGCGACGTCTACCGCTACCTGAACTTCGACCAGATCGCCGAGTTCCGCAAGATCGCGGCCAGCGCCAACATCCCGGTGCTGCAAGCTTAACGGTGTGTTGATGTGAAAAACGCCGCGTATCGCAAGATACGCGGCGTTTTTTTATGTCTGGAACAAGCCATTACTCAAGGCAAAACAATGGTGGGAGAGGTCAAGCCCCCTCCCACACCACTTAAGCCATCAGCGAATACACCAACGCCGTAATCGCCACCAAACCGACCGCCGTGACAAACACGTTGGAGGCCTGCCCACGGTACTTGGCCATGGCCGGTACTTTGCGAATGGCGTACATCGGCATCAGGAACAGGATCGACGCAATCACCGGGCCGCCCAGCGTCTCGATCATGCCGAGGATGCTGGGATTGAGCGTGGCGACGATCCAGCACACCACCAGCATGAAGGCGGCGGTCATGCGGTCCAGGGTTTTGGCGGCCGGGCGGCGACCGGTTTTGAGCACCAGGCCCTTGAGGCCTTCGCTGGCACCGATGTAGTGCCCCAGAAACGACTTGGCGATCGCCACAAACGCGATCAACGGCGCAGCAAATGCGATGGTCGGGTTGTTGAAGTGGTTGGCCAGGTACGACAGGATCGACAGGTTCTGCGCCTTGGCTTCGGCCAACTGGGCCGGCGACAGGGTCAGCACGCAGCTGAACACAAAGAACAACACCATCGCCACCATCAACAGGTGCGCGCGGGACAGGATCTGCGAGCTGCGCTCATCGGCATGGGCGCCGTACTGGCGCTTCTGATCCACCGCAAACGCCGAGATGATCGGCGAGTGGTTGAACGAGAACACCATCACCGGAATCGCCAGCCACAACGTATTGAGCAACGCCGCCGGCGCCGGCACCTCGCGGGCGGTGCTGAGGATGCCACCGGTCCAGTGCGGCACCAGGTACACCGCCAAAAACAGCAAGGCGACGATAAACGGATACACCATCAGGCTCATGGCCTTGACGATCACCTGCTCGCCGCAGCGCACCACGGCCAGCAGGCCCAGGATCAGCACGAACGACAGGATCGCCCGTGGCGGCGGCAGAATGTGCAACTGGTGTTCCATGAAGCTACTGACGGTGTTGGTCAGCGCCACGCTGTAGATCAGCAGGATCGGGAAAATCGCAAAGAAGTACAGCAGCGTGATCAGCGCCCCGGCCTTGATGCCGAAGTGCTCCTCTACCACGTCGGTAATGTCGGAGCCTTCACGACCGGACAGCACGAACCGCGTCAGGCCACGGTGGGCGAAGAACGTCATCGGGAATGCCAGCAGCGCCAGGATCACCAGGGGCCAGAAGCCGCCCAGCCCCGCGTTGATCGGCAAGAACAAAGTACCGGCGCCGATGGCGGTGCCGAACAGGCCGAGCATCCAGGTGGTGTCCTGGCGGCTCCAGCGCGTGAGGGTTGCAGGTGTCGTTGCATAGCGTTCATCGACGCTATTGGCCTGATCATTCATCCGGTCGGATCTCCGCATTTACACGGCCGGGACGAGTCAGAAAAACCTGACAGGCAGCGCCCCGACCATAGAAGGGCCCGGATTGTCCGGGATTCTCGTGAAGAAGCAAAGACTTAGCTGAGGAATGGTTGACCGGTGCAGGCGCTCACAGGGGCGAACGTGCCCGATCCTACGAGCAGTAAATTTTCCTTCCCGATAAAACGCTCTGTCTTACAAATCCCGCATACTGGTGCTCTCTAACCCCCAAGGAAGAGCCTTGCGATGACCACCACTGTCCTGGTCCTGGTTGAAACCATCAACGACTACCTGCCCATCATCGAGAGTAACGATTTTCATGTGATCCTGGCCCCGACGCCCGCCGAACGCGCCCACGCCATCAAGGCCCACGGCGGGCAGATCCAGGCCGTGCTGACCCGTGGTCCGCTGGGCTTGTACGCCGAGGAAATCGCCGCGCTGCCGCTGCTGGAGATCATCTGCGTGATCGGCGCCGGCTATGAACACGTCGACCTGCAGGCCGCCAGCAATCGCGGGATCGTGGTCACCAATGGCGCCGGCGTCAACGCGCCATCGGTGGCCGACCACGCCATGGCGTTGTTGCTGTCACTGGTACGGGGTATCCCGCAGAACGATGCAGCCGTGCGGCGCGGCGAGTGGCCCAAGGTGATGCGCCCGTCCCTGGGCGGCAAGCAGTTGGGTATTCTCGGGCTCGGCGCCGTCGGCCTGGAGATCGCCAAGCGCGCGGCCCTGGGCTTTGGCATGGAGATCAGTTACCACAATCGCCAACCACGGGATGACGTGGACTACACCTACTGCGCCACGGCCCTGGACCTGGCGCGCACCGCAGACTTCCTGATCCTGGCCACGCCGGGCGGCGACGGCACCCGGCACCTGATCGACCGACGTGTGCTGGACGCCCTCGGGCCCCATGGTTATCTGGTGAATATCGGACGCGGCAGCGTGGTGGTCACCGCCGACCTGATTGCCGCCCTGGAACAGCGCCGCATCGGTGGCGCAGCCCTGGATGTGTTCGACGACGAACCCAAGGTGCCCGACGCCCTCAAACGCCTGGGCAATACCGTGCTCACCTCCCATGTCGCCGGTCTGTCGCCCGAAGCCGCGCATGACACCGTACAGCGCGTGGCCGACAACCTGGTGGAGTACTTCGCCGGGCGCCCGGTGCTCACCCCGGTCGCCCTGCCCCCGCCCGCAAAATGACCGATCAGGCACGTTGATCATCGTGCAACACGCTAACCTATTAAACCGCCCCGACCTTGTGGCTGGGCGGTGGCGCGCATTAGATTAGCCAATAGTCCGAGGCCTTTAGAATAAGCAGAAGGGATAAGCATGGCGCTGAACGACCAATCCACCCAGATTCGCCCCGGCGAAGAACTCGATGCCGGCCTGATCGATCTCTACCTCAAGGCCCATATCCCGGGGTTGAACGGCACGCCTACCATCAGCCAGTTCCCCGGTGGCGCCTCCAACCTGACTTACCTGCTGGAATACCCCGATCAGGAATTTGTGCTGCGCCGCCCGCCCTTTGGGCACAAAGCCAAGTCCGCCCACGACATGGGCCGTGAATTCCGCATTCTCAACCAGCTCAAGGACGGGTTCCCGTACTGCCCCAAAGCCTACGTGCATTGCACCGATGAGTCGGTGATCGGCGCCGAATTCTATGTGATGGAACGCGTCAACGGCATCATCCTGCGCTCCGACCTGCCCGCCGAGCTGGGCCTGGACGCCGCCAGGACCGAAGCACTGTGCAAAAGCTTTATCGACAAGTTCGTCGAACTGCATCAGGTGGACTACAGCGCTTGCGGCCTGGCCGACCTGGGCAAGCCCGAAGGCTACGTGGCGCGGCAGATTCGCGGCTGGGGCGAGCGCTACGAAAAAGCCCTGACCCCCGACGCGCCGAAGTGGGAGGCGGTACGCGCCTGGCTCAACGACAAGATGCCGGCCGATCACCCCACCTCCAGCATCGTGCATAACGACTACCGCTTCGACAACGTGATCCTCGACCCGCATAACCCGATGCAGATCATCGGCGTGCTGGATTGGGAACTGACCACCCTGGGCGACCCGCTGATGGACCTGGGCAACTCCCTCGCCTACTGGATCGAAGCCGCCGACCCTGCACCGGTGCAATTGATGCGCCGCCAGCCGAGCAATGCGCCAGGCATGCTCACCCGCCGCGAGTTCGTCGACTACTACGCCGAGCGCTCGGGCATCCGGATCGACAACTTCGATTTCTACTACACCTACGGCCTGTTCCGCCTGGCCGGCATCGTGCAGCAGATCTACTACCGCTTCTTCCATGGCCAGACCCAGGACAAACGCTTTGCGCAGTTCATCCAGATGAACGCACTGCTCGAGCAAATGAGCCTGAATGTCATCGGCAAATCAGCCCTCTAAGGAACCCTCATGTCCAAGACCCACCTGTTCGACCTCGACGGCAAGATCGCGTTTGTCTCCGGCGCCAGCCGTGGCATCGGTGAGGCCATCGCCAAGTTGCTGGCTCAGCAAGGCGCCCACGTAATCGTCTCCAGCCGTAAGCTCGAAGGCTGTCAGCACGTAGCCGATGCGATCATCGCCGACGGCGGCAAGGCCACGGCGGTGGCTTGCCACATCGGTGAAATGGAGCAGATCAGCCACGTGTTCGCAGGCATTCGCGAGCAGTTCGGGCGCCTGGATATCCTGGTCAATAACGCCGCGACCAACCCGCAATTCTGCAACGTGCTGGACACCGACCTCGGCGCGTTCCAGAAAACCGTGGACGTGAATATCCGTGGCTACTTCTTCATGTCCGTGGAAGCCGGCAAGCTGATGCGCGAAAACGGCGGCGGCAGCATCATCAACGTGGCCTCGATCAACGGCATCTCGCCCGGCATATTCCAGGGCATTTACTCGGTGACCAAGGCGGCAGTCATCAACATGACCAAGGTGTTCGCCAAGGAATGCGCCGAATTCGGCATTCGCTGCAACGCGCTGCTGCCGGGCCTGACCGACACCAAGTTCGCCTCGGCACTGGTCAAGAACGACTCGATCCTGAAAATGGCCCTGGCACAGATCCCCCTCAAACGCGTGGCCGCCCCCAGCGAGATGGCCGGCGCGGTGCTGTTTCTGGCCAGCGATGCGTCGAGCTACACCACCGGTGTGTCGCTGAATGTGGACGGTGGTTTCCTGTCCTGAGTGCTGCCACAGCGCGACAGATCGATTTGCGGGTAACCTTGGCGCAGATCGATCTGTCTCAGGATGAAACATGGAACTGCACCTCATCATCAACGGGCGTAAAGACCTGGCGGCCCAGCTTTATCAACAGTTGCGTGAAGCCATCTGCGCCGGGCGCCTGGCGGCGGGTGCGCAACTGCCACCCAGCCGCTTGCTGGCCAAGCAATTGGGCCTATCGCGCAAGACCGTGTCCGATGCCTACGCCACGTTGACCTATGAAGGCCTGCTGGTAGGCAGGATTGGCCGTGGGACCTTCGTCAACGCATGGGCGCCGCAGCCTGATCGCGTGCAGGCCGCCACCGACCTCGCGTGCGCCGCCAACCTGGCGAAGTGGCAAGCGCTGCCCTCCCCCATGCATCACCCCGCCGGCGACAAGCGCCTGCGCTATGAATTTATCGGCGGCGCCACCACCCGTCAGCAGTTCCCTCAGGATGAATGGCGCCGCTGCACCCAGCACGCCCTGCGGCGCATCGCCGAGCACAGCGGGTTCTACAGTCAACCCGCAGGGCTGCCGGAATTGCGCAGCGCCATCGCCGGGCATATCGCATTTTCACGCGGGGTCAATTGCCGCGACAGCGACATAGTGGTCACCAACGGCGCGCAACAGGCGCTGGACCTGCTCGCCCGCGTGGTGCTGGAACCGGGCAGCGTCGTCGCGATGGAAGACCCCGGCTACAGCCCCGCGCGGCAGTTGTTCATGGCGATGGGGGCCAGCGTCGCCAGCGTTCCGGTGGACGACCAGGGCATTGAGGTGGACAAGATCCCCGACGGCACGCGGCTGATCTATGTCACGCCCTCGCATCAATTTCCCCTCGGCATGCCCATGAGCCCGGCGCGGCGCGAAGCCTTGCTGGCGCGGGCGTTCGAGCTGGGCGCGATCATCATTGAGGACGACTACGACAGCGAATTCCGCTACGAGGGCCGCCCTACCGATTCGCTGCAAAGCCTGGACGGCCGCGGGGTAGTGGCTTACGTGGGCACCTTCTCCAAGACCCTGCTGCCCGAATTACGCCTGGGCTATGTGGTACTGCCGCCGGCGATCCACGGCGCGGTGCTCAAGGCCAAGCAACTGACCGACCAGCACAGCTCCACGTTGCCGCAATGGGCGCTGGCCAAATTTATCAGCGACGGCTATCTGCTCAAACACATACGCCGCTGCCACGCGGTGTACGCCGCGCGCCGCGAACGCATCCTGCAGCGCCTGGCGGGCGATCTGTCGCCGTGGTTCGAAGCAATACCCACGGTGGCCGGTTTCCACCTGGCTGCCCTGTGCAAGGTGCAGGTAAATATTGCACGGCTGAGGGAGCTGGCGCGGCAGGTGGACGTCGGCTTGTACCCGCTGGAGGTGTTCTTTCATGACGCGCCGGTGCGTAGAGGCTTGATTGTCGGGTTCGGTGCCATTGAACTGCTCGATATCGACCCGGCCCTGGACAAGGTCCGCGATATTCTGCTGACGATGGATATACCCATGCCTATCGGGGTTAAGCCTCCTCCCACAGTTTCAACCGCGCCGAGTCGGCAATTCAGGGGCGCTTGAACTGGCACCGCAGCGCTTCAATCCGCGGGCGACATGCGCATCCTTCGAGATGATCATTGACCATCCCCATCGCCTGCATCAGCGCATACATTGTGGTCGGCCCCACGAACGTCCAGCCACGTTTCTTCAAAGCCTTGGATAAACGCACCGAAGCCGGCGATGTCGGGTTGCCGGTCCAGTAAGCCAGGTCCACCACGGCCGGGCGCTCTTCCGGGCCGGGCTCGAAGGCCCATAACCACTGCGCCAGCGAGCCGGTCTCCTCCACCAGCTCACGCGCGCGGCGTGCATTATTGATCGTGGAAACGATTTTGGCCCGATTACGCACGATGCCTGGGTCCTGCATCAGGCGCGGGATATCCGCCTCGCCATACTGCGCCACGCGGTGGAAATCAAAGCCGTCGAACGCCGCACGAAACTGCTCGCGCTTGCGCAGGATGGTGATCCACGCCAGTCCCGCCTGAAACCCTTCCAGGCAGATCTTCTCGTACAACTGGCGGTCATCGGCCACCGGCACGCCCCACTCATGGTCGTGGTAATGCAGGTACTCCGGCGCGGCACCGCGCCAGGCGCAGTGTCGGTGCCCATGCTTATCGGTGCTCAAACCTGGTGTGTCCATTCGCCCCCCTTCTGTGCCGAGCGCCGGATGATAAGCGAAAAATTTTGCACGCCGCCAACCGCTCAAGCATCGCCCTTACCGACCCACTGGTCAGACCGGGACCTGCCAACCGCCGAATTATTACTTGTGATTTCAAAAAAACCCGGCGTAGACTGGCCCCGCACTGGACTTACCGGTATGACCACAACAATTAAGCCCTGGAACCACCAGGGCACCGAATAGAGATCCCTCCCATGCTCAGATGGTGCTCGCGTTCGATTTTCCTGCAAGTCGTGATCGGCCTGATGCTAGGCGTTGTTTGCGGCCTGGCCCTTCCCGAATTCTCTTCGCAACTCAAACCCCTGGGCGACGGCTTTATCAAGCTGATCAAAATGCTGATCGGCCTGATCGTATTCTGCGTGGTGGTCAGCGGCATTTCCGGTGCCGGCGACCTGAAAAAAGTCGGGCGCATCGGCCTCAAGTCGGTGATCTATTTCGAAGTGCTGACCACCATCGCCCTGGTGATCGGCCTGGTCATGGCCTTCAGTACCGGCATCGGCACCGGCGCCAACATCCACTTGGAACAGCTCTCCTCCGCCGGCCTTAATGAACTGGCCGACAAGGGCCAGCACATCCGCGGCACCAGCCAGTTCCTGATGGACCTGATCCCCAACTCGGTGATCGGCGCCTTTGCCGACAACAACGTGCTGCAAGTCCTGCTGTTCTCGGTGCTGTTCGGCAGTGCGTTGAACCTGGTGGGCGAAGCGGCGTCGGGTATCTCGCGACTGATCAACGAACTGAGCCATGTGATTTTCCGCATCATGGGCATGATCGTGCGCCTGGCGCCGATCGGCGTGTTCGGCGCGATCGCCTTCACCACCAGCACGTACGGCCTGGACTCCCTGCAGCATTTGGGCAGCCTGGTCGGCCTGTTTTACCTGACCTGCTTTGCCTTTGTGGGATTGGTCCTCGGCGTGGTGATGCGCCTGTCGGGCCTGCGCATGCTGCCGTTGCTCAAGTACCTGCGCGAAGAGTTGCTGATCGTGATGGGCACCGCATCGTCCGACGCCGTGCTGCCACAGATCATGCGCAAACTGGAACACCTGGGCATCGGCAGCTCCACCGTGGGCCTGGTGATTCCGACCGGGTACTCGTTCAACCTCGACGGGTTCTCGATCTACCTGACCCTGGCCATCGTATTTATCGCCAATGCCACCGGCACACCGCTGTCGATGACCGACCTGCTGACCATCCTGCTGGTGTCGCTGATCACCTCCAAGGGCGCCCACGGCATTCCCGGTTCCGCACTGGTGATTCTGGCGGCGACCCTCACGGCGATCCCGGCGATTCCGGTGGTAGGCCTGGTGCTGGTGCTGGCAGTGGACTGGTTCATGGGCATCGGCCGCGCGCTGACCAACCTGATTGGTAACTGCGTCGCCACTGTCGCCATTGCCCGTTGGGAAAAAGACATCGATATCCAACGCGCCAACAAGGTGTTGGACGGCCAGCAAGGGTATGCCTTCCAGGCCAAGAAACCGGTATTGCCGGCGCATCAGGAATTCTAACGCTGTCTCATGGGCAACACTGGCTGATGCGGGAGGGCTTGCTCCCTCCCACCTGACTGTATTAGCAACATTAAGGAAGTATCGACGTGATCAGCAGCTCAACCGTCGTCAATTCAGTGGTAGAAAAACTCCGCGCCGCCCTGGCACGAGGCCAATGGCGCCGCGGCGAAATGCTCCCCGGCCAGCGCGAACTGGCCGAACAGATGGGCATCAGCCGCCCCAGCCTGCGTGAAGCTGTGATCGTGCTGGAAACCCTGGGCCTGGTGCGCTCCATGCCCGGCAAAGGCGTGGTCGTGCTGGAAACCAGCGTCAGCGAACCGCAGTCGAGCGATGCCGTAGCCGACGCCAGCCTCGAAGATATCCTGCAACTGCGCTACACCCTCGAACCCTTTATCGTCGGCCTGGTGGCCCAGTCCATCAGCAGCAAGGAAGTCGGCCAGTTGCGCCTGACCCTGATGGACATGCGCGAAGCCCTGGATGCCGGTGACGCCGAAGCCGGCATGAACGCCTACGTCGACTTCCACGAGGAGCTGTTCGCGCTGACGTCCAACCCGATCTTCCAGAACGTGGTGCAGCAGACCCGCAACGCCCTCAAGCAAAGCGCCCAGGTATTGCGCAACTCGCCTGAACACCTGGCCGAACGCCTGCAGGAAAACGAGGCCGTGGTGCGCGCGATACGCAACAAGAACAGCGCCCTGGCCAGCGCCGAAATGCGCCGGCATATCCTGCAGGAAGGATTGCGCATGGGCATTGCACTGAACATTCCGGACGACCTTCTCGGCAGCTGATTTTTTTGGAGACAGTCCATGACCGCTCACGCCCTGCAACGCGACCCGATCCAGCCAGCCCTGCGCCTGGTGGCCGGTAAAAAGCCATCGGTGGACGACATCTACCCGCAGTTGTTCGATGCCATCCTCGAACAACGCATCGCTCCTTCCAGCCGTTTTACCGAAGAAGGCCTGGGCGACACCTTTGGCGTGAGCCGCAGCGTGATTCGCCGGGTGCTGGCCAAGCTGTCCCATCAGCAAGTGATCATCCTGCGGCCCAACCAGCGCGCCCAGGTCGCCGCGCCGGACAGTCTGCAAACCCGACACATCCTCGAAGCCCGGCGCATCACCGAAATCACCGTGGTACAGCTGGCCTGCGCCCAGGCTACCCCGACACAGATCCGCCAACTGCGCGAGCTGATCGCCCGCGAGCGCGAGTGCATCGAACACGACCAGCGTGGACCGGCGATTCGGTTGTCCGGGGAGTTTCATCTGCAATTGGCGGCGATGGCAGGCAATGCGCCACTGGCGCAGTTCCTCAACAGCCTGGTGCCGTTGACGTCGCTGGTCATCGCCCAATATGAAGCGAAAGCCTGCACGTATTGCGCGTGGCAGGAGCATGTGGCGATTGTGGATGCGATTGAGCAGCGCGACTCAAACACTGCAGTGACCCTGATGACCCAACACCTGGATCACCTGGAAAGCAAATTACTGAAACACCACTGACCTTCAGATAAATGAAGATCCAAATGTAGGAGGAGGCCTGCCCCCATGGCAGTGTGTCAGTCAAACTAACCATGGCTGATACACCGCTATCGGGGGCAAGCCCCCTCCCACAGTTTTGTCCGCGCCAGGCTTGGTGCCAGGGTGCTTTCTATGCCTCTTGTCAGCCAAGACCGCACAAAAACCTGAAGTCAATTCAGATCCAAATGTGGGGGGTTGCCCTCCCACAGTTCTGTCCGCGCCAGGCTTGGTGCCAAGGCGCTTT
>NZ_JARVSS010000023.1:0-78774 GCF_030209095.1 Pseudomonas sp. lyk4-R2A-8 | reverse complement strand
AGCGCGGGCCGAGGAAAAACTTAACGTCGTGTCCGGGATTAGTTGACCACTACAGTTTTAAATCAGATGGATATGAGAAAAATGGCTAATTTGCCCACCAGCCCTAAATCACAGATGCCTTTAGCAATTGATGCTCAGATTGAGATCGATGGCATTGGTATGGGCGTACTTTCGGATGGTACGCCTTTTCTAACTGCGCGCGGTCTGGCCCGATTATGTGGCATTCAGCACACGTCGATCTTGGATATTGCAAACGACTGGGCATCGAATAGGCCGGCAATTACCAAAATTCACTCGCTGCTTCAAACACATGGGCTGACCTATGAGGAGCCTTACACAACGGTTGTTGACAAAGGCACGATGTCACATGCGTACCCAGATGGCGTCTGCTTGGCGATCTTAGAATATTACGCATTTGAAGCAGGAATAAATCGTAAAGACGAAGCACTGATGAACTTCAGGCTTCTTGCTGGTAAAGCTCTTCGAGACTTCATTTACACGCAGGTCGGATACGATCCAGAGAACCACGTTCCTACTCAGTGGAAGCAGTTCCACGATAGGATGTCTTTGGTCTACAACGCGGTGCCAGCGGGTTACTTTGGGGTGTTCAAAGAAATCGCTGATATGGTCGTCCATCTTGGGCAGAGCGGAATTCATATTGATAGCACCTTTGTTCCTGACGGTAGCGTGGGAATACATTGGGCAAAGCATTGGAAGACCGCTGAGTTAGAAAACGTTTACAGCCCACGAATCAAATACGAACACAACTACCCAGATTATTTCCCGCAAGCCCTGTCGAACCCTCAAGAGTCAAACTGCTATCCAGAGTCCGCCCTGGGGGAGTTTCGGAGGTGGTTCCGTGAGGTATACATAGGCGCTGGCAAGTTTGAGGCGTACCTGACAACGAAGGTCAAAGCCAAGGCTCTGCCGATATCTGTAGCTCAGTTAGCCATTTCTTCGTACGCAAATCAGCAGCTTCTCAAGTAATAGGCTTTTTCGCTGTATAGAGCTCGGCCCGGCCTCGCGCCGGGTTTCTTGTCTCTGCCTACCGCTTCCCCGCCTGCTGATACACAGAGCTTCGCTCGCGTTTGCCGACAGCCAGCACCAGGATGACAATTCGCTCGTCCTCAACGCGGTACACAAGTCGGTAGCCGGCGCCGCGCAATTTGATCTTGTAGCAGTCCTTCATGCCATGAAGCGCATCGCCTGGCACTCGCGGGCCGGACTGCCGCTCCTGGAGCTTTTTCAGAAACTGGAGGCGTATTGTTCCGTCGAGTTTACGCAACTCCTTCAGTGCCTTCGGATCCCACTCAACCTCGTACTCAGCGGCCATTGGCGATATCTGCCTCTGCCTCGCCAATCAGATCGTCCAGAGATACCCGAACAGGTGTTTCTTTAGCATCGAGCCGAGCCTTGACCAGTTGGACCAGCTCCAGTTCGTCCAGGCGCTCAACCATCGCCTCGTAGACGTTTGCTGGAACCATGTAGCCCATAACGCGGTTGTGGTTCAGCACAGCCACAGGCATGCCGTTGGCGCCGCTCAAGACGGAGGAGGGGTTCTTCTTGAGTTCAGATACGCTGACGGCCACATCAGCCAGAATATTTTGCATAGATAAGACTCCTAGATAGGTCTTTATTCTGGTCTTTTTGTCATGGTGTGGCAAGCGCCTGCTATGTGCTCAGTACATGCTCGGGCACTTGTAGAGGCTAATCGCTGAGCTGTCTAGGCCGGTGCTACCGACTATATATAGCGTTTGAATGTTGGCCTTCTGTGCAATAAAGCCTTCACAGGAGTAGCTGCACATCATGATCCTGGCAGTGAAGCAAATGTTCTGCAGCCTCAGCTTGTACAGGTCTTGAGGCCAAGTCATGCAGTCGTAATCACCGCCAATGGGGCAGGTGACTCTCTCAAGTCCGCCAGAGGTCAAGACTGTTGACCCTGCCAGGTTATCAATATCTTCATATCCCCACGCCGCCTGGCTCAGCCCAGCAATGATCAGCGGCAAATGAAAAAGAAGCGCGATCTGTTTGCTGAGCTGATGCAAGGCGTAAACGAGATGGGCGAGCACCGGCAAGGGAAGATCACACTTCGTCAGTACGAAGTAGAGGCTCTTGCACCTCCAGAGGTGACGGCTGCTGAGATCGTTTCCATCCGTGAGAATCTTCACATGTCGCAGCCAGTGTTCGCCCGGCAAATCAGGACCAGTCCTGACACGCTGAAGAACTGGGAGCAATCGAAGTCAAAGCCAAATGCCCAGGCGGCGCTGCTGATTAAGTTGGTTCAGCGCTTCCCTGACATGGTTGAGCGACTCAACGCCGTTTGAATCGATCAATCCCTTGAAGCCCGGCCAAGTGCCGGGCTTTCTGCATCCGGCTCAAGGCTTTTCAGCGTTGGCCTTCTCAAGCAGGGCGGCTATGCCCTCAAGCAGAACCAAGTCCGACTCCTTGAGTCTTCCCTTCGCCGCAGCCCTGGCGAGTTTCTCGATAACCGCAACTGCCCGCGGCGTGGCCTTGTCCTGAAGGGCCTGGTAAGCAGACGCCGCCTCTCGCACCACATCCTGACGGATGTACTCACCCTCGATCAACGCCGGCCCGTGCCCATTCGGGTTGACCAGCACACCAGGCGTGAGCCCGATTTTCTTCTCGAGGTTGAGCGCCGCTTTCTCACCCAATGAGCGGTGCCCATTGAGGATCTGTGACAAATACGAAGCGTCCAGATCGTGCTGGTCGGCGAAGTCTTTCTGGCTGAGTGGGCGGATGACGCGCCGCAGCGCGTCGACCCGAAGAGTTTTGATATCCATAGGCGATAGTGTCCCTGCGTTAGCAAACAGTAAATTATAAAATGCTATTTCTATCTAAATTAGCAAAATGTAATCTTATCTTCTTTCGGAGACTAACATGACGCTACTCGAACTCATCCGGTCCCTCGACACACCTTTCGGTGGAGTCGGTGGCCAAGCGCAGCGGCACCAGCGCCGGGAACTTTAAACAGATCGCCCATGGCTTTCGCCGGGCAGGCCCAGACCTCGCCATCAATCTTGAGCGGGAGTCGAGCAGGGCGGTTACCTGTGAAGAGTTCCTGTCCGAACGACGAATCGCACCGCCCAAACCTGGAGCAATTTCTCCACATTCTGGTGCACAGCAAGAACGTTGAACCGCTGGATCACCTGGTCAACACATTGGGCTACCCGGCACTTTCCTGCACACAGATGGCGCCTCTGCTGAGCCATTTGGTAGCACATTCGATCTTCAATCAATCCGGCCATGGCGATCGCATTTCCATGCTGCCTGCCAAATCAAACACTTAAGCAGTGCCCATCGCACCTGGCACACATTCTGCTCTGTTTGTATTCGTGGATAATTGGATACAAAAAGTCAAAAGGTGCTGCCAATGCAATTTGCTCCCGTTTACGGTGATCGTCAGCCGCTGACTGCCGAGGAGGAGGCCTATAACTTCCTGCTCGATGCGATCTGCGGCGGACGCTATCGCAAAGGTGATCGGTTGATTGCCGAAGACATTGCCAGCGAGATCGGCATGAGCCGCATGCCGGTGCGCGAGGCGTTTCGCCGTCTGGATGCTCAAGGCCTGGTGACCTTGCGTCCCAACCGGGGTGCGATCGTCAGTGGCCTGGACATTGACGAGTTGCACGAGGTTTTCGAAATGCGCAGTGCCCTCGAAGGCCTCGCGGTGCGTGTGGCGGTCGGGCGCATCGGCGAGCGTCAATTGGCGGCGCTGGAGCGTCTGCTGGATGAAATGGATGACTACCGCGATGAAAGCGCCGAGTGGGTCAGCCGACATCGCGCCTTCCACGAGTACTTGTGCAGCCTCAGCGGCCGGCCGCGGTTGATGAAGCAGATTTCGGCGTTGTATTCCCTGGTCGAAGCGCCAATGCGGTTGTGGCTGCAGCACGGTGAAAAGCCCCTCAGCGCGCGCCAGGAGCACTCAGTGATCCTGGAAGCGATCCGTGCCGGCGATGCGGCTCGCGCTGAGGCGGTGGTGCGTGAGCACATCGAAGGCACTGTGCCGGCGCTGATCCAATTCCTGCAAACAGAACAATAAGATCCATTGTGTTTTGACGTTGAGTCCTGCCCCGTTTTTCAACGAACTGGAGTGTCTGGTCATGCATAAACACCGCGCCTTGCTGGTGGCTGTCTCCCTCGGTCTGTGCACGCAATGGGCCGTCGCCGCGCCCCAAGTGCCGGAGCGCTTGCGCAACGTCGATAAACTCACTTATTGCTCGGGGATGGATTCCCCGCCGCTGGTGTCTTTCGATGAATCCCAGAAACCGCGTGGCCTCACCGTCGACCTGGGCCTGGAAATCGCCAAGCGCCTGGGCGACAAGCAGGTGCAATGGAAGGTGATTCCGTTCTCCGGCCTGGTGCCGGCGTTACTCGCCCAGCAATGCGACATGATTGTCGACCAGCTGTTCGACAAACCCGAGCGGCGGCAAGTGATCGACATCGTCAACTACATGTACTCCAGCCAGTCGGTGGTGGTGCCCAAGGGCAACCCCAAGGGCATCAAGACCCTGGATGAGCTGTCCGGCCACAAGGTCGCGGTGCTTAACGGCTCCACCATCAAGACCCTGCTGGACACGCAGAACGACAGCCTGGCCAAGGCCGGCAAGCCGCCGATGAAACTGGTGGTCTACAACACCGACACCGATGCCTTCCAGGCCCTGCGCATCAGCCAGGTCGACGCTTACGGCACCACCGTGGAAACCGCCGGTTATTACGCAGCGATGGCGCCGGACCTGTTCCAGGAGGGCGTGCCCGCGTTCAGTCGCATCCTCACGGGCCTGGGCATGCGCAAGGATGACCCGCAACTGACGGCGGCCGTGCAGCAGGTGATCAGCGACATGCGCAGCGATGGCAGCTATGCGCAGTTGCTGAATAAATGGCATGTCAGCAGCGACACACTCGACTGAGGTCCGGCGCGATGAACTTCAATTGGGATGTGTTCTGGCAGTACCTGTTACAACCCAGCGGGGTGTACCTCACCGGGCTCTGGCTGACCTGCCTGATCAGTGTGCTGGCGATGCTGCTGGGCTGTGTGCTTGGCCTGGCGGCGGCGCTGCTGCGCCTGTCGAAAAACCCGCTGCTGCACCTGCCGGTGCGCTTTTACGTGTGGCTGATGCGCGGCACACCGTTGCTGGTGCAGATCGTGTTTCTCTACACCGCGCTGGCGGCCGGCGGGATTTTCCGTTTTGAGGACATCGAGCTGTTCGGCCTGGTAGTGCCCGGCAATATCCAGGCGGCGATCATTGCCCTGGGCCTGAACGAAGGCGCGTATATGGCCGAGATCATTCGCGCCGGCATCGGCGCGGTCGACAAAGGTCAGTACGAAGCCGGACGTTCCCTGGGCATGGGTTTCGCCAAGTTGATGCGGCGCATCGTGCTGCCCCAGGCGTTTCGCGTGATCGTGCCGCCGCTGGGCAACGAGTTCAACGTGATGCTCAAGAACACCACCCTGGTCAGCGTGATCGGTGTGCAGGAACTGCTGCTCAGCACCCAGATGATCACCTCGGCGACCTTTCGCGTATTTGAGCTGTACCTGGTGGTCGCGTTGTACTTCCTGACGCTGACCACGCTGTGGGGCTTTTTTCAGCGCTGGCTTGAAGTCCGCTTCAGCCAGTCCGACCGGCCATCGGCGCCCCCGCCGGCCGCCAGCCGCATGTTCGGTCGCAGCACCCTGAAACTGCTGAGGGGACGTTAACCATGGCGCATCAAAGTGAAGAGTTGATCATCGAAGCGCTGGACATCCACAAGTCGTTCGGCGCGTTGCAGATTCTCAAGGGCATCTCCCTGCAAGTGCGGCGTGGCGAAGTGGTGGTGCTGATCGGCGCCTCCGGCTCCGGCAAGACCACCTTTATCCGCTGCATTAATCTGCTGGAGGACATCCAGGGCGGGCGCATCCGCGTCAACGGCCGCGCCATGGGTTACCGCGAGCGCAGCGACGGCAGCCTGGTGCGCGATTCGGAGCGCAACATCGCCCGCCAGCGTCGTGACATCGGCATGGTATTCCAGCGCTTCAACCTGTTCCCCCATATGACCGCGCTGGAAAACATCATCGAGGCGCCGATCCAGGTGCTGGGTACCCCGCGTGCCGAGGCGTTGGAACAGGCGCGCGGTTTGCTCGCGCGCGTCGGCCTGGCGGACAAGGCCAACCATTACCCGTCGATGCTCTCCGGCGGCCAGCAGCAACGGGTGGCGATCGCCCGTGCGCTGGCGATGAAACCCCAGGCGATGCTGTTCGACGAACCCACCAGCGCCCTCGACCCGGAAACCGTCGGCGAAGTGCTGCAGGTGATGAAAGAACTGGCCGAGGAGGGCATGACCATGGTGGTGGTCACCCACGAAATGGGCTTTGCCCGTGAAGTGGCCGACCGCGTGGTGGTGCTCGACCAGGGCGAGCTCATCGAGCAAGGGCCGCCGGAACAGATCTTCAGTCATCCCAGCCACCCGCGTACCCGAGCCTTTCTCAGTCGCGTGCTCTGAGCGCACGCCAACCCCTCTTATTCAAGAGCTTTTGCCATGTTGAACTTCTCTGCCCACGAATATCCCTATGCGTCGCAACGCCAAAGCGTGTTCGCCCGGCGCGGCATGGTCGCCGCGTCCCAGCCCCTGGCCGCCCAGGCCGGTATCGAAGTCATGCAACAGGGCGGCAATGCCATTGATGCGGCCATCGCCACGGCGGCGGCGCTTACCGTGGTGGAGCCCACCGGCTGCGGCCTGGGCGGCGATGCGTTTGCGCTGGTCTGGTGCAAGGGCCAGCTGCACGGCCTGAATGGCAACGGCCACGCGCCGGCCGCGTTGAGCATCGAGGCGGTCAAGGGCGCAGGCCACGAGCGTATGCCGCTGTACGGTTGGACGCCGGTAACAGTGCCCGGCTGCCCCTCGGCCTGGGCGCAGCTGTCGCAACGCTTCGGCAAGCTGCCCTTCGACGCGCTGCTGCAACCGGCCATCCGCCTGGCACGGGACGGTTTCCCGCTGTCGCCGGTGGTCGCCCATCAATGGCAACTGGCTGTGAACGAATTCAGCCCCCATCGCGACCCGGTGCTCGATGCCTGGTTCGACACCTTCCTCATCGATGGGCGCGCGCCCAAGGCCGGGGAGATGTTCCGCAATCCGGCCCAGGCCCGCACGCTGGAGGAACTGGCCGCCACGCGCTGTGAAAGTCTGTATCGCGGCGCACTCGCCGAGCGCCTGGACGCGCATTCCCGTGCCACTGGCGGTTACCTGCGCGCCAGTGATCTGGAAGATTACCGTGCACAGTGGGTGGCCCCCATCCACATCAACTATCGCGGCGTCGACGTCTGGGAAATTCCACCCAGCGGCCAGGGCCTGGTCGCCCTGATGGCGCTGAAAATCCTTGAAGGCTTCCACTTCGATCACCGCGACAGCGCACAGACCTGGCATCGCCAGCTTGAAGCCATGAAGCTGGCCTACAGCGACGGCCTGCACTACATCACCGATCCACTGCACATGCGTATGGCGGTGGACGACCTGCTCAGCGACAGCTACAGCACCCGGCGTCGCGGCCAGATCGGCGAACAGGCGCAACCGCCCAAACCCGGCGACCCGCACGCCAGCGGCACCGTGTACCTGGCCACCGCCGACGCCGAAGGCAATATGGTCTCGTTTATCCAGAGCAACTACCACGGCTTCGGCTCGGGCGTTGTGCTGCCCGACAGCGGTATCGCCCTGCAGAACCGTGGCCAGGAATTCAGCCTCGACCCGGCCCACGCGAACTGCCTGGCCCCAGGCAAGAAAACCTTTCACACCATCATCCCTGGGTTTCTCACTCAAAACGGTCACGCCCTCGGGCCGTTCGGCGTGATGGGTGGCTACATGCAGCCCCAGGGCCACGTGCAAATGGTGATGAACCTGGTGGACTTCGGCCTCAACCCCCAGGCGGCCCTGGACGCGCCGCGCTGGCAATGGCTGGGCGACCTGAAGGTCGGCATCGAACACGGGGCCTCCCGCGAGTTGGCCAACGCCCTGTCGCGGCGCGGCCACCAGGTGCAGATCGCCAGTGACCTCACTGACTATGGGCGCGGCCAGATCATCCTGCGCGACCCTGTCAGTGGCGTACTCTGCGGCGGTACCGAACCGAGGGCGGATGCGCATATCGCGGTGTGGTGAACCGAGCAGGGGCGGCACTGTCGCTGCCCCTGTTGTTTTGGAAAAAGTTGGTCGAAGCTGTCCCTTTTTTTCACCTCGCCTGTCATTCCAGGCAAGTGAACAAAATCGAGAGCTTCTCCAATGCCCGTTTTCCGACCCCTGCGCTTGCGCCCTTTGCTGAAACTGAGCCTGCTGGTGAGCCTGAGTACCAGCCCGTTGTTCGTCCCCGTCAGCTATGCCGAAGACAGCGCCGCGCGCCGCAGCTATCAGGTGCCGGCCGGCAGCCTGAGCGCGGCATTGACCCGGTTTGCAGGGCTGGCGGGCGTTAACCTGTCGGTGGACCCGGCGCTCGTCAGCGGGCGCAGCAGCGCCGGCCTGTCCGGCGAGTATGGCGTGGAGGAGGGCTTCGCGCGCCTGCTGCAAGGCTCCGGGCTGCAACTGCAACCCATGGGCGAGCAGGCCTACATGCTGGTGCCCCAGCCGGACGGCAGCAGCCTGGAACTGGCGCCCACCTCGATTCTCGGCACCACCGGCCTGTACGACGGCGACAGCTATGCCGGCGGCCAGGTGGCGCGCCGTGGCTCCCAGGGGCTGCTGGGCACGCGGGACTTCATGGAGACCCCGTTCAGCATCACCACCTACACCCAGGAAGCGGTGAAAAACCAGCAGGCGCGCACCCTCGGCGACCTGATCGCCAGCGACCCCTCGGTGCGCGCCACCAACCCGGCCGGTGGACGCTACGAGCAATTCACCATCCGGGGGTTCAGCCTGTTCAACAGCGATGTGGCCTACAACGGCCTGTACGGCGTGCTGCCCACCTATAGCATCGACATGGAAATGGCCGACCGCGTCGATATCCTCAAAGGCCCGAGCCAGTTGATCAACGGCATCTCGCCGCGAGGCAGCGTCGGCGGTGGCATCAACGTGGTGCCCAAGCGTGCCACCGACAAGGACATCACCTCGCTCACCGGCACCTGGGCTTCCGACAGCCAGGCCGGCGGCGCGGTGGATGTGGGCCGGCGCTTTGGCGAGGACAATCAGTTCGGCCTGCGTTTCAACGGCGTGAAACAGTCCGGCGATACCGAATGGGACCACCAGAGCGTCGACCGCGAGATGGCGGTACTGGGCCTGGATTTTCGCGGCGAGCGCCTGCGCCTTTCCACCGATATCGGCCACACCGAGCGCGACACCGATGCGCCCCAGGAGCGCGTGCAAGTCGCCGCCGCCGCCCCGGTGCCCCGCGCCAGCGATGTACGCCGCAACTATGCGCAATCCTGGAGCAAGGCACGCACCAACGACACGTTCGGCACGGTCAACGGCGAGTTCGACCTCAGCGATAACGTGATGCTCTACGGGGGTGTCGGTGCGCGCAAAAGCAATCACGATTTCCTGCGCCATGCGGTATCCGTCAGCAATCCGGCCGGCGCGTTCAGTGTGCAGCCGCGCGACTTCACCCGCGATGAAAACGTACGCACCGCCACAGCGGGCGTGCGCAACTGGTTCCACACCGGGCCGGTGACCCATGAGGTCAACCTGGCGGCCAGCTATTTCTATATGGACTTCACCAACGGCGGCGCGCGCTATGCGGCCGCGCCGAGCAACCTGTACGACCCGGTGCAAACGCCGACGCCGTCAACGCCTACGCGCCAGGACGCCAAGGTCTACACCGAGAACACGTTCAGCGGCCTGGCGTTGTCCGACACCCTGGGCTTTTTCGACGATCGCCTGCTGCTCACCCTGGGTGCGCGCTGGCAGCGGGTGAAGGTCGACGACTGGAGCGACGGCGTCAAAGGCGACACCGCTTACGACGAAGAAAAAATCTCGCCTTCGGGCGGCCTGCTGTTCAAGGCCACCGACAAATTGTCGCTGTACGCCAACTACATGGAAGGCCTGAGCCAGGGCAAGATCGCGCCGTCCACCTCGGTCAACGAAGACCAGATCTTCGCGCCGTTCATCAGCCGCCAGGTGGAAGTGGGCGCCAAGTACGACGCCGGTGCCTTCGCGGTGACCGCCGCCGTATTTCGCATCAAGCAGCCGGCCTACGAGACCAACGCCACCACCCGCGTATTCGGCCCCAACGGCAAGCGCCAGAACGACGGTGTGGAGCTGAGTGTGTTCGGCGAACCGCTCAAGGGCGTGCGCCTGCTGGGCGGCGTGATGTACATCGACAGCGAACTGAAAAACACCACCAACGGCACTTTCGACGGCAACCGTGCGCCGGCCACGCCCAAGTACAACGTCAACCTCGGTGCCGAGTGGGATGTGCCAACCCTCGAAGGCCTGACCCTGACCAGCCGCGGCATCCATTCCAGCTCGCAATACCTGGACCAGTCCAACGTCAAGGAAATCGACGCCTGGAACCGCATCGATGTCGGCGCGCGCTACGCATTCAAGGTGGATGACAAACACATCACCCTGCGCGCCAACGTGGAGAACGTCGCCGACAAACGCTACTGGAGCTCGGCGGGCGCCTCGGACGACAGCGAACCGGGGTTGACCCTCTCGACGCCGCGCACCTACCTGCTTTCCGCCACCGTCGATTTCTAAAGGCAGATCGGCATGGAAAAGCGGGCTTGCTCATCACAGCAAGCCCGTTCACCACAGCGTTATGTGTCAGCCTTTAAGCTTGTACAGCTACCCATGGCTGTCGAAGGCAAGTCGAATCGTCGCACCGGCTTCGTGCGCAATGCGCCAGCGCCTTTTCGAATTGCGGCCCAGGGGCAATTTGGATAGGGTGCATGCCTGCCCCTCAGGATACCCCCATGACCGAGCCCGCCCCCAAGACCCGTCGCGCACCCAAAGGTGAAAAACGCCGCGAAGCGCTGCTGGATGCGGCCTTGCAGGTGTTTTCCCTGGAAGGCTACAGCGGTGCGTCCGTGGCTCGGGTGGCAGCGATTGCGGGGCTGTCCGTGGCGGGTCTGCTGCACCACTTTCCCAGCAAGATTTCGCTGCTGATGGGCGTGTTGCAACGCCGCGATGAGGTCAACCAGCGCATTGCCGATCAAGTGCGCGCGGAAAAATCCCTGAGCGGTCTGCTCGGCAGCCTGCGGGCGATCAATCGTTCGAATGCTACGGCGCCGGGCGTGGTGCGCGCCTTTACGATCTTGAATGCCGAAAGCCTGCTCGATACGCAGCCTGCCTGGTCGTGGTTCCAGGAACGGTATGCGGGGATTCACGCACGGTTGCAAAACCAGTTCGCCGAGCTGGTGGCAGCGGGGGAGGTGCGCAGCGATGTAGACATCCCTGGGCTGGTGGAAGAAATCCTGGCCATGATGGATGGCCTGCAAATCCAATGGCTGCGGTTTCCCGCGCGCGTGGACCTGGTGGCGCGCTTCGATACCTACCTGGCGCGGGTCGAAGCGGCCATCAGAACCTGAACCGAGCGCGGGTCAAATGTGGGAGGGCGCAGGCCCACCCACACCCGGCCGCACTGGATCAGTTGCCCGCAGCGCTGCCCTGGCTGCTGTCATCACTCATGTCGTAGCCATCACCGTCGCTGGTACCGCTGTCGCCCTGGTTTTGATGCAGCACGCCGCCGGTCTTGACCGTCGATTCACGCAACGTCGAGTTCAGCGCCGAACGCGGCAGCGGGTTGCTGGTGCCGGTCGACAGTTCCTGGCGGAACGGGTTGACCAGCTTGGCGTTCAGGCGAATGTCCTGGGACGATGCGCCCACCGACAGGGTGAAGCTGTCGGCATCCACCACCCAGTGCTTGCTCGCCACGTCGTAGTAGGCCAGCGAGCGGTCATTGAGCTCGATGGTGACGCGCTTGCTCTCGCCCGGCTTGAGGAACACTTTTTTGTAGCCTTTGAGTTCCTTCAGCGCGCGTTCGACTTTCGGGTTGTTCTGGCCTACATACAACTGCGCGACTTCGGCACCGCCGACCTTGCCGGTGTTGGCCAGGTCGAACGAGACTTTGATCGGCGCACCGGCCACCGCCACCCCAGGCGTGACGCTGATATTGCTGTAGCCGAAGGTGGTGTACGACAAGCCATAGCCGAACGGATAGAGCGGCTTGATGCCTTTTTTCTCATAGCCGCGATAGCCCAGGAACAGGTCGTCCTTGTAGCTCATCCGGTCCAGTTTCTCCTGGTTGTCGAATGTGGGGAAGGTCGCGTAGATCGGGTTGTCTTCGATGTTACGCTCAATGCTGATCGGCAACTTGGCCGACGGGTTGACCTTGCCCAGCAGGATCTCCGCCAGCGCCTGGCCGCCGTTCTGCCCAGGGTAGAACGCATGCAGCGCAGCCGGCACCTGGTCGACCCAGTCACTCATCTTCAAGCCGGTGCCGCCGTGCAGGGTGACGACAGTGTTCGGGTTGACCTTGGCGATGTTTTGAATCAGCAGGTTCTGGTATTCGGGCAGATCGAAACTATGGTCGAACCCTTCGCCTTCGTACTCGTTGCTGTTACCGGCGGCCACCAATACCGCGTCGTAGTTGGCCAGCTCCTGTGGCGCGACCAGCGAGGCCCAGCTCATCTGCACGCCGACCAGGCCGCCCATGGTCGAGAGGTAGCCGTTGCGGCGCGAATATTCCAGCTTGATATCGACCGGCTTGCCGGCTTCCAGCTTGAGTTTGGCAAACACCGGAATGGTCGGCGGAATGCTGTTGTTAGGCAGCGGTTTACCGTCGCCATTGTCGAGGATTTTCTGACCGTTGACGTACAGGCGCACCGCGCCGTCGGCGCGCACCTTGAACACCTGCTCGCCGCTGACGGTCGGGGTGATCTGCCCGCTGTAGCGAATCGACGTCGCGGCGGTGTCGCCATTGACCGGCAGGCTGTCGGTGGACCAGTCCAGGTCGACGTGCTGGTCGGTGCGGCTGGCGGCCGGCTCGCCGGACCAGTTGGTGTTGCTGAAGAACTCGGTCTTCAGACCTTTGACCGGCTTGCCGTCGCTGTCGACATGGGTCCAGATCGAAGTGGTCGGGTCCAGGGACAGCCCATCGATGAACTCTACCTTGGCGCCCGGTGCCAGTTGCTGCAGGCCGCTCAGCTCGCTGATGTAGTTGGCGGCCATCACGTTGGCGCTGCCGAAACCAGTGGGTGGCGCGTACTTGGCGAGGCTGCCGACCACAGCAATGCGCTTGACCTTCTTCGCATCCAGCGGCAGCAGGTTGTTCTGGTTCTTCAGCAGCACAATGCCTTCGCGCGCGGCATTGAGCGCCACGCGGTTGCTGGTGGCGCTGTTCATGTTATGGCTGGTCAACGGCGCCTTGCTGTCGAATTTGTACAGGTAGATCTGCTTGAGGATGCGCCGCACTTTGTCGTCGATGGTCGCGCTGCTCAGCTCGCCGCTGTCCAGATACGGCTTGAGCACCGTGCTGTTCATCTGGTAACCCATCATGTCCAGGTCAGTACCGGCCTGGGCCGCGGGCAGGCCGTTGACCACCGCGTTGTAGTCGCTCTGCACGAAGCCCGGATAGCCCCATTCGGTTTTCAGAATGTCACGCATCAGGTGTTTGTTCTGGCAGGCAAACTCACCGTTCACCTTCTGGAACGCGCACATCATCATCGCGACTTTGCTGTTCTTGGAGGCGGACTCGAACGGCGGCAATGTCATCTCGCGCAGTACGCGCTCGCTGATGATTTCGTCGAGATGGAAGCGGTTGCTTTCCTGGTCGTTGGCCGCGAAATGCTTGGCGTTGGCCCACACGCCGCGGGACTGGATGCCGTTGATCACAGCGGGGCCCAGGCTGGCGCCGAGGAACGGGTCTTCACCGGATAGATACTCGAACGCACGGCCGCTGTAGGGCATGCGGTACAGGTTCACGCCGGGGCCGGTGACGAACTGATAGCCGCCACTGGCGGTGTCATACCCCAGCGCGCGGCCCAGGTCGATGGCGCGGCGCGGGTTCCAGCTTGCGGCCAGGTTAGGCCCGGACGGGTAAACCACGCCCTGGGCGTTGCCTTCGCTGGTGTAGCGCACGCCTACGCCGCCGTCGGCGCCGTGGATCTGCGGGATGCCGTATTGGCTCAGCGGTTTGACGTCCCAGCCACCGATGCCGCCGATGTAGGCGAGCTTTTCTTCCATGGTCATCTTCGCCAGGGTTTTATCCGCGGCTTTTTCGGCGCGGCTCATCCGTCCTTCGTCCAGCGCCGGGCTGGTGGCGGCATGCACTTGGGACACCGCCAGTGCCAGCAGGGCTAACGCCGACTGCGCACCGATCATTTTGCGTTTACTCATGGCTCTCTCCGACAACGGTCATTCAACATGGCGCGACGAGACCTGTGTCATTCAGGGCACGCTCGTCACTTTTTTCTGGGCAATAGTTGCCCTTGATCGCAATTTTTAACCGATGGCTAATTGCAACTACTTGGCGAAATTCGCGGGTTTATTAGTTAATTAAAAGTGTGAGTTATTGTTGTGAGTAGTGTCTAAACGATATCACGCGATGGCATTTTGAACCGCAAAAACCGCACAATTAAGGCAATTCTTGCGGTTATAAGTCAAACAAAAGCTAATTTTTGCGTGAAATTAGAAATAATTCCTTACGTTTCGGAACTAAGACTAAACCTACAAGTCGATTGGTTTAAGAAAATTCATTACGTCATGGCGAACTAGTGGCTTTGTCCGGTAGTTCTAATGTGCCATGTTTTATACAAGCTGTTTTACCCACTGCTTTGGTGTAGGGTCTTGAACGCGTTCAAGGCTCCACTGGAGCGGCCTGCTGTTTTTATCTGGAGAATGTTTATGAAAGTTTCCCTGTTAGGTGCCGGTTTTGTGCTGGGCGTCGCGCTGAGTAGCGCGGCCATGGCGGCTGAGTCCACCGACGCCGACGCCAAGTCCGGCGCTGCCGATTCCACCGTGTTGACCCAGGCCCACGACGCCAAGGCCGCGAAAAAGCAGAAGGCCGAAACCACCAAGGGCGGGCGACCGCTGAACAGCAGCCAAACCGCGCCCAAAGCCTCGAACTGACGGGCAAACGCGCTCCCCTGCAGGAGTGGGCAAGCCCACTCCTGACACGGTTTCTCCATAGCCCTTAGAACATAGCCCCTCAGACAGTCACCCATGACCAGCCCTTCGACGCCCATCGATGCCTGCCAATTGCCCATCCCGCACACCGAACAGGTTTGCGCGTGGCTGATGCATCACGCCGGGTTGAAGACCGTCGATCTGGAGCGCGCCCGTCGCCTGGCTCAGGAGTCCGCCGACGACGAACTGCTCGGCCTGCTGACCCGCCTGGGGCTGGTCTCCGAGGTCGAACTGGCCCGCGCCTGGGCAGATCTGCTCGGCGCGCCACTGCTGTCGGCCGAGGCCGCGCCGGCGTTGCTCGATCCGTTGCCGGTATTGACCGAACGCTTCATGCGTCATTACCAGATAGTGCCGGTCGGCTGGAGCCACGGCGGGTTGACGGTGCTGTCGGCCAACCCGGCCCAGCGGTATGCGTTCCAGGCCCTGGCGTACGCCTGCGACGTGCCGGTGTGGCTGGCGGTGGGGCCACGTACCGAAGTCGATACTCTGATCGAGCGCTATTACGGCCAGGGCCGCTCAGCCATGGGCACCCTGATCGAAAACCTCGACGAACAGGGCGGCGCGCTGGAAGACATCGAGCACCTCAAGGACATGGCCTCCGAAGCGCCGGTGATTCGCCTGGTCAACCTGATCCTGCAGCGCGCCGTCGAGCAGCGTGCCTCGGACATTCATATCGAACCGTTCGAAAACCAGCTCAAGGTGCGCTACCGCATCGACGGCGTGCTGCACGACGCCGAAGCACCGCCGTCCAGTTCCTCGGCGGCGGTGATTTCGCGGGTCAAGATCATGGCGCGCCTGGACATCGCCGAGCGCCGCCTGCCCCAGGACGGGCGGATCATGCTGCGCATCCAAGGCAAGGAACTGGACCTGCGGGTGTCCACGGTGCCCACCAGTTTTGGCGAGTCGGTGGTGATGCGCCTGCTCGACCGGCAGACCGTGCGCTTCGATTTCCAGAGCCTGGGCTTTGACGGTGCGCGCCTGCAGACTTTTCTCGAGGTGCTGGAACGGCCCCACGGCATTCTGCTGGTCACCGGCCCGACCGGCTCGGGCAAGACCACCACGCTGTACACCGCGCTGTCGCGGCTCAACACCGCCGAGCGCAAGATCATCACCGTGGAAGACCCGGTGGAATACCAGCTCGAAGGCATCAACCAGATCCAGGTCAAGCCCGCCATCGGCTTGGATTTTGCCGGGGCGCTGCGCTCCATCGTGCGTCAGGACCCGGACGTGATCATGATCGGCGAGATCCGCGACCTGGAGACCTGCCGCATCGCCATCCAATCCTCACTGACCGGGCACCTGGTGCTGTCGACCCTGCACACCAACAGCGCGGCGGCGAGTATCACGCGCCTGTTGGACATGGGCGTGGAGAGCTACCTGATCGCCTCGACGGTCAACGGCATTCTGGCTCAGCGCCTGGTGCGCCGGCTTGACCCGGCCACGCGGGTGGCCTTTGAAGCGCCGCCTGAACTGGTCGAAGAACATGGCCTGGACCGCCTGACGGACCAGCGTCCGATTGTGCTCTATCGCCCCGGCACCGGTGGTTATCGCGGCCGCAGCGCGATCACCGAATTGCTGGTGATGAATGACGAACTGCGCAGCCTGCTGATGCGCCAGGCCGACGCCGCCACCCTGGAGCAGGCCGCGCGTCGCAGCGGTCTGCGCACCCTGCATGAAGAAGGCTTGCGCCAGGCCCTGGCCGGCGTGACCTCGCTGGAAGAAGTGCTGCGTGTGACGCGTGGGGAGGGCACGTGAGCCTGTTCAAATACCGCGCCCTCGATGCTCAGGGTGCGCCGCAGAACGGCACCGTCGATGCGAAGGATCAACCCGCCGCCGTGGCCCTGTTGCAAAAGCGCGGCCTGCTGGTGTTGCAGGTCGACCCCGCCGGCCTGAGCGGCCTGCATAAAGCCCTGGGCCGTGGCCAGCTCAACGGCGCCGCCCTCGTCAGCTTTACCCAGCAACTGGCCACGTTGCTCGGCGCCGGCCAACCCCTGGAGCGCGCCCTCGGCATCCTGCTCAAACAACCCGGCCAACCGCAGACCCGCGCGCTGATCGAGCGCATCCGCGAACAGGTCAAGGCCGGCCAGCCGTTATCGAAAGCCCTGGAAGAGGAGGGTGGGCAGTTCTCGCCGCTGTACCTGAGCATGGTGCGCGCCGGTGAAGCGGGCGGCGCCCTGGAAAACACCCTGCGCCAGCTCAGCGATTACCTGGAACGCAGCCAGTTGCTGCGAGGCGAGGTGATCAACGCCCTGATCTATCCGGCGTTTCTGGTGGTGGGCGTGCTCGGTTCGCTGGCGCTGTTGCTGGCCTACGTGGTGCCGCAGTTCGTGCCGATTTTCAAGGACCTGGGCGTGCCGATTCCGCTGATCACCGAAGTGATTCTGGGCCTTGGGCAATTTCTCGGCGCTTATGGATTGGCCGTGCTGGCCGGGCTGATCGTGACGGTCTGGGCCTTGGCCGCGCGCCTGCGAGACCCTCGGCGCCGTGAACAATTTGACCGCCGCGTGCTTGGCCTGCGCGTTATCGGCCCGTTGCTGCAACGGGTCGAAGCGGCGCGTCTGGCACGCACTTTGGGCACCTTGCTCAGCAATGGCGTGGCCCTGCTGCACGCGTTGGTGATTGCGCGACAGGTTTGCACCAACCGTGCCCTGCAGGCCCAGGTGGCCCAGGCCGCCGAGTCGGTCAAGGGCGGCGGCACCCTGGCCAGTGCGTTCGGCACCGAGCCGCTGCTGCCGGACCTGGCCCTGCAAATGATTGAAGTCGGCGAACAGGCCGGCGACCTGGACGGCATGTTGCTCAAGGTCGCCGACGTGTTCGACGTTGAAGCCAAGCGCGGCATCGACCGCTTGCTGGCCGCGCTGGTGCCGTCGCTGACCGTGGTCATGGCGGTGCTGGTGGCGGTGATCATGCTCGCGATCATGCTGCCGCTGATGAGCCTGACCAGCAATATATGAACCCACAAGGACCCACTCCCATGCGTCATACCCGATTCAAGCCCGCCCGCCGCCAGGGCGGTTTTACCTTGCTGGAAATGCTCGCGGTGATCGTGCTGCTGGGCATCGTCGCGACCATCGTGGTGCGCCAGGTCGGCGGCAACGTCGACAAGGGCAAGTACGGCGCGGGCAAGGCCCAACTGGCCAGCCTGAGCATGAAGATCGAAAGCTATGGCCTGGACGTCGGCTCGCCGCCCAAGACCTTGCAGCAACTGGTCGACAAGCCCGCCAACAGCACCGGCTGGGCCGGCCCGTATGCCAAACCGTCGGACCTCAAAGACCCGTTCGGCCACGCCTTCGGTTATCGCTTCCCCGGCGAACACGGCGCCTTCGACTTGATTTTCTACGGCCAGGACGGCCAGCCCGGCGGCGATGGCTACAGCGCCGACCTGGGCAACTGGGAATAATCCATGCCCACCCGCCAACGCGGCTTTACCCTGCTGGAAATGCTGGTGGTGATCGTGCTGATCAGCCTGGCGGCCGGCCTGGTAGGGTTTGGTCTGCAACAAGGCCTACGCGCGGCGAAGGAACGCCAGGTAGTGGGGCAGATGGTTGAAGCGCTGCGCAGCACACGGGCGCGGGCGATTGTCAGTGGCGCCACGCAACGTACATTGTTCGACCTGAAAACACTCCGTTTCCAGGCCCCGGATCGCCCGCCAAAACACTGGCCCGCCGACCTGCAAGTGACCCTCCACACCGCCGAGCAGGCCGGCTCCGCGATTGAGTTCTACCCCGACGGCAGCTCCACCGGCGGCCACCTGCTGCTGGCCCACGGCACGCGGCGTTGGCGCATCGACGTCGGCTGGCTGACCGGCAGCGTGCTATCCAAGGCGTTGCCATGAAAAACCAGGGCGGTTTCACCTTGCTGGAAATGCTCGCCGCGCTGCTGCTGATGGCCCTGTGCAGCACGGTGCTGCTGGTCGCCTTTGGCCAAAGCGCCCGTTCACTGCTGCAAGTGACCCACAGCGACCGCCTCAGCCACGCCGCCCTCAGCGTGATGGACCAGGAAGCCTCCGGGCCCCTCGCCAACGGTGTGCGCCAGGGCGAACTGGACGGCATCGCCTGGCAGTTGCGCATCGCCCAGCAACCCGGTCGCCCCGGCCAGCCGCACCTGTTCCGCCTCGACCTGAGCGTTCGCGAAGGCTCGCGCAGCGCGCAATTCAGCACCCTGAAATTACGCGGGGCGAGCCTGTGAACACGCGACAACAGGGCTTTACCTTGCTGGAAATCCTCATCGTCATCAGCTTGCTGGGGGTGCTGCTGGTGCTGGTCGGCGGTGCGCTGCTGGGAGCGAATCGAGCGGTGCTCAAGGCGCAGCGGTATACGGTGAGCCTGGATGAAATGCGCGCGGCGCAGCAATTTTTGCGCAGCTCGATCAGCGAGGCGCTGCCCCTGGACGTCACCGAGGATGACAGCCAGACCGACGGTTTTTTCATCGGCAGCGCCCAGCGCATGCAATTTGTCGCGACCTTGCCCGGCGTGCTCGGCGGCGGCATCCAGCGGTTCACCTTGCAACTGACCGCGGGCGCGGCGCCGCGTGATTTGCAGGTGACGTTCGCGCGGGTTGAAACGCCGGCCCAGGTCAGCGTGCCGGCGTCACGCGGCGAGCCCCAGGTGCTGCTCAGCGATGTCGAGGACTTGCAATTGAGCTATCGCGGCCTGTCGCCCACGGGCCAGCCCACCGGCTGGATCAGTGCCTGGCCGTGGTCGCGGCGGCTGCCCCAGACGGTGCGTATTGCCGCGCAGGTCAACGGGCCGGTGCCGTGGGTAACCCAAGTGATTGCGCTGCGCCTGAACCTGTCCAGCGGAGCCCCGGAATGATCCGCCATCAGCGCGGCGTCGCGTTGCTGCTGGTGCTGTGGGTGCTGGCCTTGCTCAGCCTGCTGCTGGTTGGCCTGGCCGGCTGGGTGCAGTTGCAGACGCGTCAGGCGGCGTGGCATCGCCAGCACACCCAGGCGGTGCTGGCCGCCGAAGCGGGGATTGCCCTGGCGATGCAGGCGTTCGCCGACCCGCTGCAGCGCAAACAGTGGATCGCCGATGGGCGCGAAATCCCACTGGTGTTCGACGATGCGCAATTGCGCGTCAGCCTGCGCAGCGAGCGCGGCAAGTTGTATTTGAACAGCGCCGAGGTGGCCGATTTTGCCCGCCTGGCCCTGGCCTGCGGGGCCAGCCAGGCCCAGGCCAACCAGATGGCGCGAGCCCTGGAGACCCGTCGCAACCAGGGCCTGGCGCCGTTTCGCGTGGTTGAAGAAGTACGTCAGTTGCCGGGCATGACCCAGGCGCTGTACAGCGCGCTGGCCCCCGAGATCAGCCTGTGGAGCGGCCTGGACCGGCCCGATGCGGCCTTCGCCAGCGCCCTGATGCGCCGTGCCTTGAACCTGCCGCCCCTGAGTGCGGTGGGCGCCGACCCCGGCGAGGTGCTGGTGATCGACAGCCACGCCGAACGGCCCGGCGGCTACCACGCCCGGTTGCAGGCCACCGTGTTATTGAGCCCCGCGCAAGGCAGCGCGCAACCTTATCGAGTACTCCGTTGGCAAGAATGAATGACTACCTCGCGGCGCGCGTGCGTCCGCTCACGGCGCCTATCGCCCAGCGCTGGCGTGGCAGCCTGTTGCAACAGGGCTGGCGGCTGTGGCTCAAGGAACTGCGCGGCTGCCTGCCGCGCTGGTTGTTGCTGCACGATATTGCGGACCGGCTCTACCACTGGCCGCTGACCGCCGCCGTACCGCCCGTGGTGGGCGAGGTGCGCCAGGTGCTGGTGCTGACTGCGCAAACGGTGCTGATACAAACCCTGCGGCTGCCGCCGGCCGCCGCGCGCAACCTGTCTACCGTGGTCGGCTACGAACTGGATCGCTTCACCCCGTTCGAGGCGGCGCAACTTTATTTCGTCGTTCGCCAGGAGCGGCGCACGCCAGCCTATGTAGAAGTAACGCTGATAGCCGTTCTGCGCGAGCGTCTGGACCAGATCCTCGCCGACTGCGCCGATCTGGGGCTGCGGCCCCATGCGGTGGATGTGCAGGACGCCACGGGCAACGCCCTTGGTGTAGACCTGTTGCCGCTGCCGTTGCGCCGCCGTCAGCGCCCGCCCGGAAAGGGCCTGCAACGCAGCCTGCCGTGGTTGTGCGGCGCCTTGATGATCGGTGCCATGCTGCTGTGGCTCGACGACCGCCAGCGGGTTTTGGAGGCCATGCAGCAGAGTGTGCGCGAGCAAAAAAACCAGGTGGCCGAAATTCAGGCGCTGCGCCAGCAACTGCTCAATACCCGGGGCGCCGCGCAATACCTGATTCGCCGCAAAATGGCGCAACCGCCGCTGTCGGCGCTGCTCAATGAACTGACCGCGTGCCTGCCGCCCGACACCTGGCTCGATCAGTTGGAAGTCAACGACGGCGCCGAGGTGTCCTTCTCCGGGCAAAGCGCCAAGGCCAGCGCGCTGATCACCCGAATCAAAGGTTGCCGCAGCCTGGAAAACGCCCAGTTCGAAGGGGTGATTCAACCCGATGCGCAAACCGGCAAGGATCAGTTTTCCTTGCGCGCCCACCTGCACCAGGAGGCCGCTGATGCGCCGACCGCTGACACCCCGTGAACGCCGTGGCGCCGCCCTGATCGGCCTGGCCGTGGTGCTCGGAGCCGTCTACTGGCTGTTGATCGACAGCTGGTTCGCCGGGCCCTTGCGCGCCATGAGCGAGCAGGCCGAGCAGCTGCGTGAGCAACAGCAACGCTACGCCGGCGTGCTTCGCCAGGGCGACAGCCTGCGTCAACAATTGGAGCAGGCGCGCCAGGACCCGGCCAGCAGCACCAGCCTGTTGCCGGGCGATGACCCCAGCGCGGTCGCCGCCGACCTGATGCAACGCATCGCCGACCTGATCAACAGCCGCGCCACGGTCGGCGGCGGTTGCAGCCTGACCCAGCGCATGCCGATCACCCCTCAACAGGACGACAGCGAGCCCTATCGCCAGGTCAAGGTCAGCCTCACGCTCAACTGCGCCATCGAGCCGTTGACCGCGATTGTGCATGAGCTGGAATATCAGCGGCCGTTTCTGTTCGTCGATGAAATGAGCATCCGCCGCGCGCCGAACGCGCCGGTCAGTGGCGGTGCCGGCAAGCTGGTGGTGCACCTGTTGGTGCGCGGCTACCTGCAACCGGCGGGCGCGCGGCAGGTGCAGCCATGATCAGTGCACTGCGCCCCGTTGAATGGCTCCTGCTTGGCGTTGCCGCGGTGTTGAGCCTGCTGATGGTCGGCATTCTCAGCAGCATCGGCGACGCGCCCGAATGGCTGCCGGCGCCTGCGCCCGATGCGCGCACCCAGGCAGCGGCCAAGGTGCTGAATGCACCGAGTGCCAGCCTCGACAGCCTGGCCGGAACCTGGCAGGCGCCGCTGTTCAGCCCGGATCGCAGCCCCGACCGCGCCGTCGGCCAGGCGGGTGTGTCCGACCTGTCGAGCCTGGTGCTGACCGGCATCATCCTGGACGGCAACGTACAGGTGGCGCTGCTCAAGCGCGCGGACGGCCCGCCGCTCAAAGTCCACCAGGGCCAGACTTTGCCCAACGGCTGGCGGCTCGAACAGCTGACCGCCCGCGACGCCCGTTTTGTGCTGGATGGCCGCACGCACACCCTGAGCCTGAATACCCCGCGTTTGCCGCCACCGTCCACCACGCCCCCGATTATCCTTCCTCACGAGTCCACCCCTTGATCGATACTTTCCCTGGCGCTTTGCGCACCACTGCGTTTTGCCTGGCCACCGCCGTCACCCTCGGTGGCTGCGGGACCTTTCCCGAGCACCTGGATGCCGACCCGGCGCTGTTGCACGAGGCGGTGCAAGGCACCGGTTCGCAACGCCCGCCGGTGGCCCCGGCGGCTGAACAGGCACCGCTCGACAGCACCCAGCCCAGCGCGAAGACCCCGCCCCAGCGTCAACTGATCCGTGGCAATCAGTCCTTCGTCCGCCCGCCAAGTGCGGCGCCCGCCGGCCGCGAGGAGGGCGGGGGTGACATCGTGTTCAACTTCGCCGACCAGCCCATTGAAGCGGTGATTAACAGCGTGATGGGCGACCTGTTGCACGAGAACTACAGCATCGCCCAGGGCGTGAAAGGCAACGTCAGTTTTTCCACCTCCAAACCGGTGAATAAGCAGCAGGCCTTGTCGATCCTCGAAACCCTGCTGTCCTGGACCGATAACGCCATGATCCGGCAAGGCAACCGCTACGTGATCCTGCCGGCCAACCAGGCGGTGGCGGGCAAGCTGGTGCCGCAGATGCGCGTGGCCCAGCCGTCCAGCGGTTTGTCGGCGCGCCTATTTCCGCTGCGCTATATCTCGGCCACCGAGATGCAGAAACTGCTCAAACCGTTCGCCCGCGAAAATGCATTCTTGCTGGTGGACCCGGCGCGCAATGTGCTGAGCCTGGCCGGCACTCCGGAAGAGTTGGCCAACTACCAGGACACCATCGACACCTTCGATGTGGACTGGCTCAAAGGTATGTCGGTGGGCGTGTTCGGCCTGCAACGCGCCTCGGTGGCCGAGCTGATGCCCGAGCTGCAAAAGATGTTCGGCCCCGACAGCGGCATGCCGTTGGCGGGCATGGTGCGGTTCCTGCCGATCGAACGGACCAACTCGGTGGTGGCGATTTCCTCGCAACCGCAGTATCTCAGCGAAGTCGGTGACTGGATCCACACCATCGACGAGGGCGGCGGCAACGAGCCGCAGATGTACGTGTATGACGTGCGCAACATGAAGGCCACCGACCTGGCCAAGTACCTGCGGCAGATCTACGGCACCGGCGCGATCAAGGACGACGCGCCGGCCAAGGTCGCCCCCGGTTTGCGCACCGCGACCTTGTCCTCGCCGGGCACCAACAGCACCTCCGGCAGCACGCCCGGCGGCCTGAGCAACAACCTCAATGGCAACCAACCCGCCGCAGAAGAAGAGGAGCAGGAGCCCGAAGCCGAGCAGGACAACGCCGAGCAGGTCACCAGCGAAGACGCCCCGGCCAAAAGCCTCGACGCCGGTACCCGCATCACCGCGCAAAAGAGCAGTAACCAACTGCTGGTGCGCACGCGCCCGGTGCAGTGGAAAGAGATCGAATCGGCGATCAAGCGCCTCGATAACCCGCCGCTGCAAGTGCAGATCGAGACGCGCATCCTCGAAGTCAAACTCACCGGCGAACTGGACCTGGGCGTGCAGTGGTACCTGGGACGCCTGGCCGGTAATTCCACCAGCACCACCGTGGCCAACGCCGCCGGCAGCCAGGGTGCGCTGGGCGGTGGCGGGGCAGGGCTGGGGGCGACGGATTCATTGTTCTATTCCTTCGTCAGCTCCAACCTGCAGGTGGCGCTGCACGCTCTGGAAACCAACGGTCGCACCCAAGTGCTGTCGGCACCGTCGCTGGTGGTGATGAATAACCAGCCGGCGCAGATCCAGGTGGGCGACAACATCCCCATCAGCCAGACCACGGTGAATACCGGCACCTCCGATACCACCTTGAGCAGTGTTGAATATGTGCAGACCGGCGTGATCCTCGACGTAGTGCCGCGAATCAATCCGGGTGGCCTGGTGTACATGGATATCCAGCAGCAGGTCAGCGATGCCCAGGACCAGACGAGCAATGGCGACACGCAAAACAATCCACGCATCTCCACGCGCTCGGTATCGACCCAGGTGGCGGTGCAGAGTGGGCAGACGGTATTGCTCGGAGGGCTGATCAAGCAGGACAACGCCGAGAGTGTCAGTGCAGTGCCTTACCTCGGGAAAATTCCGGGGTTGCGCTGGCTGTTCGGCAACACCAGCAAATCCAAGGACCGCACCGAACTGATCGTGTTGATCACGCCAAGGGTCATCACCAGCAGCAGCCAGGCAAGGCAGGTGACGGATGATTATCGCCAGCAGATGCAGTTGCTGCGGCCGGCTCAATAAACCAGGGCACAGGAATGCGGTCGACTGAAATGGCTTATGCAAGATTCCAGTGGTTTGCGAGCCTCGTCTTTACTGCTCAATCCATTGAACACAGTCGTACACAAACGCAGGGCTTAAAAAACCATCGCCCGTCTTACCGGACGCGAAAATTGATCCTTGTCGGGGAGTTGACGTCTCGCCACTGCACGGCCGGAAAGTCGGTCAACGGGCTGCTCCCCACCGTATAGATCAGCGGTTTCCAGGGCGCCATGCGTGAGTCAGAAGGGTGTTCGGACGCCAGTCGATTGCGTTAAGGAAACCCGCCGGCGTGCCATTCGCTACGCCGATCTGCCACTTCACGCGGCCCTGCGGCAACTGTGCACTCAGCGTTACTTGCGCGCGCGTGCCCGGCATGATGTCGACAGTCCCTCGCGCCACTTCCAGTTCGTTCTGATAGAGCGTGGTTCGGCAAACACGGGTTTGGATCTCCACAAGACGCTATTGTTGATCTCGGACTTTTCCGACAAGGCTTTCAGGTTGTCGCTCGGAACTGCGCTGACTAACCTCCTGACCGTCGCTGCCAATTCAGCGACCGGATTTGACCGTCCGCCTCGTAGTGCTCCTTTGCCAACACCGATTCAGGCGTTTTTTTCACGTCTGTTGTATCGTGTCGCGGCAGCTGTACGCGGGATACCTTAGGGTATGCCGGAGTTCCTACGAGCCGGTCGGTCAACCCGCGTATAGCTGCCACCCTATTTCGTTTGACCGCGAATCGTGACGGCTCCATTCTCGTAGGAGTTCCACCATGATTAAAGACAGTCCAAACCCCCCAGGCCCTCAAGACTTCGACTCCAGCACCCTGCACGACGTGGCCTACCGTGCGATCAACCATTACCTGAACCCTGAAAAACCAACACCCGAACCCAGCGACGGGCTCTTCACCCTGCGCGCTGACCTGGACACGGAAACCTTGCTGGTCAACGCCTCCCAGGACTTGGCTTCCATCAACGAAATCGCCGCCCACCTCGCCTTCGAAATTGACGGGGCTCAGCGCAATGTAGCGTTGGGCCTATGCCGAATGCTCGAAGGTGTGCAACTGCTGGTGGACAAGGCGTTGGATAAAACCCACCCCGCCGCCTGAAGAGCAATGATGCCGCTCGCCACAGGTGGTTTATGTTGGCTCATGAAGGAACAGATCACCGGACTCTGCGCGTTCTACTTGTTGACCTCGCCGTGCATCGGCCACATCTGTTCCCGCTGCGTCTGCCCGACCCACACCATGCCATGCATGAAGGTATCGCGCTCCTCGGGCGTGGTCAGCGGGAAGTTGGCGTATTGGGTGTGCGCCATGACCCGCAACTCCTCGAACCAGGCCTGTTTTTGCTGCTCGTCGCTGAAGGCCTGCCCCTCCAGAACATGGGTGGGCATCATCGTGGTCAGGTCCAGCGGCAGCGCGTCACGGGTGCTGAGGCGTGCGTTGATGTTTGACGTGCAAATCTCCACCGTAAGACCGGTGATACCCCTGGCCAGTAGCTTTTTCAGCGGTTTGATCTTGTGATGTGCAGCGAAGTTCGTGGACTTGAGCAAGGTGTTGTAGTGCGGTTTGAAATGGTTGATCAGCGCCGCTTCCGCCAAGGTGATCACCTCATCGCGGTTCAGTCGCACTGAGCGCAGCCGCTCGAAGTGCGCGTGCTCCTCCTGCTCGCTGGCAAGTGGGTCGAGGTTGAGGTCGCCGCCATTGCTGATCATTGTCCGCCCGTATTCGAAGCGATACAGCAGCAGCGAAATCTCCAGCTCCGGGTGGTTGGTCGAGGCCTCGGCCAAGATGCGTTGCAAGGTGGTGTGGTTGAGCAAACGGTCGACAGCGCTACGCGAATTGACTCGGCCGATACCCTGGCCGACGTACAGCACGTCCATATCCCGGTGGTCGGCTTCAAGCGCACTGCTGGCGCTCGCGACCAAGATATGCGCGGCGGTGGTGACCTGTCGTGAGGCAGTAATGATCTGCAAATGCGTGCCGTTTGGCGCAACGGTTACTTGTTCAATGGCATCGTGATCGTCCGGTGTGATCGGCGGGATGTCATAGCGAAAAGGCACGGACTGCACCCCCAGCTCGTCCATCACCAGGAAACTGCCGTGGAGTGTGCGGTCGAGCAATTGAACGTCGTAGGGGTTGATCAGCACCCGGCGCCGCGCGGTGATGAGGTAGATATTACTGCCTGCAATCAGCTCGCGGTAACGGGCATCATCCTTGGCCCGATACAGGTCGGCGGGGGTGAGCACCGAGGGCGGGCTGGAGTAGAGATGGGTGGCGCCTTCTGCGCTGAATTGGCGTAGGAGGGTGTTGATGTTCTGCATGGCTTGTCCTTGTTTGTGAGTGGGATTACCACCATTTCCAGCGGCCTTGTTTTTTCAGGGTCGCGATGATGTCTTCGCGCTTGTGGCGGATGTCTACCATCTTGTGGCGCAGTTCGCGGCAGCGATTGCTGTTGAGGATCAACAGGCCGGTCAAGGGGCAGAGCAGGCAGATGGCGTAAAGGTAAGTGTTGGGGCGGTAGGCGAGGGTGGGAAGTGCTACCAACAGGCAGATGAGGTATATCGCGACGTTTATCCAGACCCAATGGATGCGGCCGTAGAGCACTTCAATTTGCGCAATGGAAAACACCGCGCTTATCGCTACTCCGCCAAAAAACCAATTACGCAACGTAGAAGCTTCTGGGGCTTCTGAAAGATAGGTAACCATTATCAGGACGCCAGTCAGGGCAATGCTAAAACACCCGGCAAGCATCCATCCTCCGATGACTGGCATGTAACGTTTACGCCACGGTCGTGGGTCTTCTATATAAAAAATAGAGTAAAAAAGATCCTTTCCACTCATCGTTTTCCAGTCAGGCAAGCTAACGCTGGTGTCATGGCCCAACTTCTCCAGGGTCTTTAGCGCTCTTTGCTTTTTCATTGATCGAACTCCTCATATAGACCGACAGTGAGCGTACGAACATTGCCTGACATCGCGCTGCTCATGAACCCTGAGGTCGCAGCCAATGAATCTCTTATGTGATTGATGGTGGCTTGTTTCATTTGTGCTGCACTGATGCGTTTGCTGGTGGTGCCTGCGGCTTGTTTTAGTTTGAGCAGTTTCGTTGTCAGTCGCGGGTCCTGGATTCTGAGCAGCGCATCATTGAGCTTTACTCTTTCTTGCCGGGTAAGCCCTCTCAACACTTGCTGAATGGGTTTTCCCGTTACCTTCGTACTTAAATTGATAGTTTTTACTGTCGTTAAGGCAGATGTAGCGACTCCCAGCAATGCGATACTGTCCAGTGCAGCGACTGCGGCTTGATACCAATCCTCGCTGTCGAGACGGTCAATAGTCTGCGGGCTGAATGCTTCAACACCGGTTCTGCCTAATCCGATGAGACATTGCGCAGAGCTGGCCACAGCAGCTGCTTTGCCAACGAAGGAAATCACCACACTTGCCCCCGCAGTGAACGGCATAAACGCAACTCCGCTCCAGACCACCACCCAACTCAGTATCGCCCCCGCACACGTCACCGCCGTATTCAACGCTTCACTCACCAACCGCGATTCCCGCGGCTCATGCTCCAACATCCGCTTGAACTCCACCGGCCCTACATAGCGAGGCGCCTCACGCAACACCACCTTAATGGGCTGCACACTGCAAATCGCCTGGAACTCACGCAGCGTGACCACGTTGAAGCCCTCATCGATATACACCACGCCCGCACCAATCAGCGCCGGATCGCTGTCGATGGCGAAGAACAGTCGACGCAGGTCGATGCTGTTTTCAATACGTTGGCGGGTAGTGTGGTGGGCCGAGGGAAATCCATCCTTGAGCAGGGCGGTTGTCATTCCTTAACTCCTGGGTTTTTGGGGAGTCGAGAGAGTAAAGACGCAGCAGCGCAAATTAATGTCGGACGTTTCGTCTTTTCAAGACGGGCACTTCCCGATCCAGCTTTACCATCTTGTGAGCGCCGTCTCGATTCGGGAACAGTGCGCCCCACGTCACTCCCGACGAACAACAGGACAAGGAACCAACATGGCAGTCGATATGTTTTTGAAACTGGGCGATATCAAGGGTGAATCACGGGACCAGGCCCATCGCGACGAGATTGATATCACCGAATGGGCGTGGGGGCTGTCGCAGACCGGGTCAATGCATTCAGGCACCGGAGGGGGCACGGGCAAGGTCAACATTGCCAACCTGAACCTGAAAAAGCCGCTGGATAAATCCAGCCCTAACCTGATGATGGCCTGCGCCAGCGGCAAGCATTATCCCGAAGCACGATTGGTGGTGCGCAAAGCGGGCGGTTCCAGCCCAGTGGAGTATCTGGTGATCACCCTGAAGGAAGTGATGGTGGTGTCCTACGGCACCGGTGCCAATAATCAGGACGATGTGCTCTTCGACAGCATCGCCTTGAATTTCGCTACCGTTGACGTCAGCTACCAAGCTCAGAAAGCCGATGGTGCCAAGGAGGGTGGGCCCGTGAGGTTCGGCTGGAATATCCGGCAGAACGTAAAGGCCTAAAGTCGCTCTCATAGCGGCGAAGCACGGGCGGGTTGATGAAAATCAATCCCCACGTGGTTGGGTACGCCGCGTCCTCGCACCTTTTCAGCCGCCTCGTTTTAGGACGTCCTCCACATCGGCCGCAGCGCCTGGTCAATCGCCCAATGCGGCTCGCCGGGGCGGATGCAGGTGCCGCCCACCCAGCGTGCGTGAGAGGCATGTTCGGGCCAATACGCTTGACCACTGAGCACCTGACGGCCCAGGGGCGTCAGGTCGAGTACGCGACGGGGCCATTCCAGTTGCGTTTCACTTTCCGTAAGCAAGGGTTGCTTGCCATCGATGAGCGGCCGTAACAGTGCGTGGAACATCATGTCCCCCAGAAACGGCAGCGGCTCGCGCTTGGCCATCAGCTCGGCGAATACCTGCCCGAAGGCCATGGGCCCGGTGTCGGCGAGGCAGGTCAGGGCCAGGCGCTCGGTCAGCGAAAGGCCGTCCTGGGCGCCCGGCAGTTCCTGCAATTGACGCAACAGTGCCGGGGCCAGCGAAGGCAGGGCGGGGTGATAGGTGTGTGCCAGTTGCGCCAGCTGGAGCGGTGACGGATTGCAATAGGCCGACCAGGCCTGCTTGGCCAGTTGCACCGCGTCGTCGTTGATCCGGCGCCGCTGTGGCCAGAGCCAGGCGAGCACATCCGGGGCCAATTGGCCAATGCCGATAAAGCGTTCGACGCCGGGAATGCGATCGACCTGGATCAATTCCAAGTGGCGCGGTGCTCGGTCCAGGCCTGCCAGGGCGCGAATCAGGAACAGTTGATCGTAGGCGTCCGCTTCGCACCACAGTACGCTCGGTGCATCGTCGGCCAGGGCGTGCAGGTGCTGGTATTCGTTGTCGACCCGCTGCGCCACGGTGGTCAGATCCATGGCAAAGGTCTGGCTGATGAAGGCGCTGCGCAGGGTACGAAATTCCTCGGCGGGCACGTCGCGTACCGGGCCCATGCACAGCGGATCGGTGAGCATACGGAACTGGCCCTGGAACCCGGCCAGTTGCAAGGTATGGGCGATGTCACTGCCGCAGCGCCAATGGGTGGTGCGGGCTTCGTCGCTGGCTTGGAAGTTGGGATGGCGCGCGGCGAAGTCGAGGGCGTCGACATGGGCCTTGAGTTTGGGCCAACTGCTGAAACCCAATTGTTTGGCGATTTGCCATTGGGCCTGGGACAAGGTTGCGTGAGCGTCGTGGGCTTTCAGGCGCGTCAGCAGTTCCTTGGCGCGCTTGCGCTGCTGCTCAAGGTTGAGGCGGCCATCGGTGGTGGAGGTAACGGGACGTTGCGACATACGAGCTCCTTGCGCTTACCTTTTCCGCTGTCAGGTGGGGAGTCGTAGAAATCGAGTGGGTGATGCGATGTCCTGGGCGCAGCCCTTTCCGCGGAAGGTGGCGTGGATCGCGCCAGGGCGCAAATATAGGCAGTGTGCCTGGCGATTGCAAGGCGGCCCTGGCGCGCAGGGCCGCTCTGGCTTACTTGTCCTGGCGCGCGTCCAGGGTCTTCTGGTGCTCGGCCAGGAACGGTTGCTCTGCCGGGTCGAAGCGGTCGATCCCGGCGGTGAAACGGTGCCAGTACGGGTACAACGGCTGGCGCCGCGTGGCGGCTTCGATGCGGGAGGATTGTTCCTCGCTGAGTTTCAACTCGGTGGCCGCCAGGTTGTCGCGCAGGTGTTCCTCGGTGCGCGCGCCGACGATCAACGAGGTGATGCCCGGACGATCCTTGAGCCACGCCAGGCACGTACGCGCCACTGAAACGCCGTGCTCATCGCCCACGGCGGCGAGGGTATCGATGATGTCCAGAGCGCGTTCCTGATCGTGCACATAGGGTTCCGGCCAATCGCTGCCTTGGCGGGTGTTGGCCGGCGGCTTGTGCCCACGGCGGGTCGAACCGGTCAGCAGGCCTTCGCCCATCGGTCCCCATACCAGGGTGCCTACGTGCTGATCGAGGGCCAGCGGCAGCAACTCATATTCGGCCTCGCGGGATTCCGGGGTGTAGTAGATCTGTTGCGTGATGGGTTTGAGCATGCCGTGCAACTCGGCTTTGCCCAGGGTTTTCATCATCTGCCAGGCCGTGAAGTTGCTGGTGCCGAAGTAGCGGATCTTGCCCGAGCCGACCAACAGCCGCAGGGCTTCGAGGGTCTCCTCGATGGGCGTCATGCCGTCCCAGTTGTGCAATTGATACAGGTCGATATGGTCGGTGCCGAGGCGCTTCAGGCTGGCCTCGCACGCGCGAATCAGGTGATAGCGCGAGGAACCGGAGTTGTTCGGGTTGTTGTCCACCGGGCTGCGCCCCTTGGTGGCCAACAGGATGTCGTGACGCTTGTCGCCCAGGGCTTTGCCCACGACTTCTTCGGCCAGGCCGTGGGAGTAGAGGTCGGCGGTGTCGACCATGTTCACCCCGGCGTCGAATGCGATGTCGAACATACGCCTGGCCTGGGGCACGTCGACGGCGCCACATTTTTCAAACTCGGCGCGCCCGCCGAACGGCACGGTGCCCAGGATGATTTCGGACACCAGCAGACCCGAATGGCCCAGTTGTCGATATTGCATGTCGCCTCCTGCAAAAACGTTGAACGTGAAGTTCTGAGCCATGGGGGCCGCGATAGTTTGAATTTTTTACCTGAAATCTCGGTGCCGCCCCTGTGGCGGTGGGGCAGCCAACGCCCTTCAACTGATTGACACCCTCACCACATAGGCGTGTGATTGTTTCGCAGGGTGAAATGCTCGATTGTGAATCGTGGTGATTCCTCCGGCGGCGGCAGCGCTGGAAGATGGTCAGCGTTGCCTACCCCACTTTTGGAGCCTGTCATGTCTCAGTCTGCGATCAAACTCTATGGTTTCCCGTTGTCCGGTCACTCCCATCGCGTGGAGTTGATGCTGTCGTTGTTGGGGCTGCCCAGTGAATTCATTCTGGTGGACCTCAAGCAAGGCGCTCATAAAACCGAGGAGTTCCTTGCCAATATCAACAGTTTCGGCCAGGTGCCGGCGATCGATGATGGCGGCACCGTGCTTGCCGACTCCAATGCAATTCTGGTGTACCTGGCAAGCCAATACGGCAACGGCCAATGGCTGCCGAGCGACCCGGTCGGCCAGGCGCGGGTTCAGCGCTGGCTGTCGGCGGCCGCCGGACCGCTGCACGCCGGACCTGCCACCGCGCGTTTGGCGGTGGTGTTTGGCGCCGATGTGGATGCGCCGTTGGCCATCAGCCGTGCCCACGCCTTGCTGCACCTGCTGGAGCAGCAACTAAGCCAGACGCCGTTTTTGGTCGGTGAGCAACCGAGCATCGCCGACGTCGCTTTTTACAGCTACGTGGCCCACGCGCCGGAAGGCAATGTGTCGCTGGCCGACTACCCTCAGGTACGCACCTGGCTCGGGCGCATTGAAGCCCTGCCGGGTTTTGTGGGCATGCCCCGCACGGCCGCCGGGCTGCAATCCAGTTAAGGAGCACCGATGGACCGATTTCACGAGATGCAGGTGTTTCTGGCGGTCGCCGAGGAGCAGGGCTTTGCCGCTGCGGCGCGGCGTTTGAACACGTCGCCGCCGAGCGTGACCCGCGCCATCGCCGCCATGGAGCAACGCCTCGGCACGCAGTTGCTGGCGCGTACCACCCGCAGCTTGCATCTGACTGAAGCCGGCCAGCGTTATCTGGAAGATTGCCGGCGCATCCTCGCCGAGCTGGACGAGGCCGAGGAAGCGGCGGCGGGCAGTTATGCCAACCCCTGGGGCCACCTCACGCTGACCGCCCCGGTGCTGTTCGGCGAGCTGTATGTGGCACCGCTGCTGGGTGAATATCTCGACCGCTTCCCCCAGGTGACGATCAACGCGCTGCTGGTCGACCGTGTGGTGAACATGGCCGATGAAGGCGTCGATGTGGCCGTGCGTATCGGCCACCTGCATGAGCCGGGGCAACAGGCGATCAAGGTTGGCGAGGTGCGCCGCGTGGTATGCGCCGCGCCGGGGTATCTGGATCAGCATGGCCGGCCCGACCATCCCGCGCAGTTGCGCGAGGCGACGATCGCCACCTCATCCGCCAGCCAGGTGGTCAGTGAATGGCAATTCGTCGACAACGGCCGGCCGCTGGCGGTATCGATCACGCCGCGGCTGGTGGTTTCGGCGAATAACGCGGCGATCAACCTGGCGCGCCTGGGCTGGGGGATGACGCGAGTGTTGTCCTACCAGGTCGCGGCGGGGGTGGCGGCCGGCGAACTGGAGATTGTCCTCGAGGCCTTCGAGCCGCCGCCACTGCCGATCCAAGTGGTGTTCCACAACCGTAGGCGCGTGCCCGCCAGGATCAACAGTTTTGTCGACTTTCTCAGCCAGCGCCTGAGCCAGGATGCTGCGTTGAACCCGCCCCACGGGCGTCGTCATTGATGGAGCGCTATCGCGATATGCAACTGTTCGTCGCGCTGGCCGGGCAACCGAGCCTGGCATCGGCGGCGCGCGCCCTTGGGGTCTCCGGCCCGACGCTGGTGCGCGCGATGGCCCGCCTGGAGGCGCGCCTGGGTGTCGCCCTGTTGCTGCGCAGTACGCAGGGCGTCCGCCTGACCAACGCCGGTGACGCCTACCTGGCCGACTGTGTGCGGCTGCTGGCCGCCGTCGACGCCGCCGAAGCATCGGCCAAGGGCTTGCAGATACAAGTCCAGGGCACCCTGCGGGTGTGCATGCCGCTGTTGTTCAGTCGTTATGCGATGGCGCCGGTGTTGGCCGGCTATTTGGTGCGCTACCCCGATGTGCGTCTGCTGGCGCGGTATCAGGACGCCCACCCTAACCTGCATGAAGAGGGCGTGGATGTGGCGATCCTGGTGGGCGAGCTGCCCAACTCGTCGCTGATCGCGCGGCCGCTCGGGCAGGTGCGGCCTATCCTCTGCGCCAGCCCCGATTACCTGGCCGTCCATGGCGAACCCCGGCACCCGGATGAACTCAAGCAGCATCGCCTGATCGCCAGTGCGGACCCGCAGGACCCCTTCAGGGCGCGCGCACGCCTGACGTGCTCCACGGTGCAAGGCGCGATCAACGCCGCCGTGCAGGGCGCGGGGCTGCTGCAGTGCCTCAGTTACCCGGTGCATGAGCATGTGCTCAGCGGAGCCCTGCGCCAGGTGCTGCGGGACTTCGAAGGGCCACCGCTGCCGGTGCAGGTGGTGTACCGCGAGGGCCGGCATGCGCCGATGCGCGTGCGCAGTTTTGTCGAGCACTGTGTGAGCGCGTTGCGCGGGCATCCGGCATTTCAGTTGGCGTAACAGTGGATTGCCGCAGGTGGTGATTCCCTCGTTGCGTGTCCGGGCGCAGCATTCACCTATTCCTGCTGGAGGTGACCCATGAACACTCTCGAACAATCCCCTTGGCACGCCGGCGAACGGCAGATGCAGCAGAGCGCCGGCGTCGCCGAGCGCATGGCGGTGATCGGGCCCAAGGTCATTCGCGACCACTTGCCCGAGCAGCATCGGGATTTCTACCCGCTGCTGCCATACCTCGTGCTCGGCGTGGTCGATGGGCAAGGCACGCCTTGGGCAACGCTCGTGGAGGGTGCGCCAGGCTTCGTACACTCGCCCGACCCGCAGCGCCTGCAGATCGACAGCCTGCCGTCGGCCACCGACCCTGCCCTCGCGGGGTTGCACCAGGGTGCCTCGGTCGGCGTGCTCGGCATCGACCTCAATACCCGTCGCCGCAACCGCATGAACGGGCGCCTCGGCGCCCTTGACCCTGACGGATTTTCGGTCGATGTGGTGCACACCTTCGGCAATTGCCCCAAGTACATCCAACTGCGCCCTGTCGAAGGCGTCGCGCGCAAACCCGGCAACGCGGTTGAGCGCAGCGATCACCTGGACGCCGCCGCGCAGCACCTGATTCGCAGTGCCGACACCTTCTTCGTCGCCACCTACGTGGACACCGACGGCGAGCGCGCGGTGGACGTTTCCCACCGGGGCGGCAACACCGGTTTCGTGCGCGTCGAGGGCAACGTGCTGACCATTCCCGATTACGCCGGCAACCTGTTCTTCAACACCCTGGGCAACCTGGCGGCCAACCCGCTGGCAGGACTGTTGTTTATCGATTTCGACACCGGGGATGTGCTGCAGCTTGCCGGACGCACCGCGCTGATCCTCGACGGCCCGCAGGTGGCGCTGTTTGAGGGAGCCCAGCGCGTGTGGACGGTGACGGTGGAACACGTCGCACGTCGCCCTGCCGCGCTGGCATTACGCTGGCGGTTTGCGGAATTTTCGCCGTTCAGTCTGGCGATGGGATGACCGCTCTTGCGGCAAGCCGCGCCACGCCTTACCCCGTACCGTATCCAGACTCACCGGTGCCGATCATCCACTTGGCCAGACCATGCCGGCCACTCACGCCCAGTTTGGCGGCGGCGCGTTTGAGGTAGGTTTCGATCGAGCTGTTTTTCACGCTGAGTTTTTCCGCCAGCTGCGGCACGGTGCCGCCCGTTAACAAACCCAGGCATACCTCTTGCTCGCGCGCCGACAGACTGATGTCGTCCAGGGACAGGCGCTGGTAGAACGCCTGCTGCAGGTGCGAGGGCTGCGACAGCGCGAGGCCCGGTTCGGGCGGGGGGCACGGTGCCTGGCGCAGCAGGTGGGCGTGGTGTTCGAGCAACGGCAGCAAGGTCTCGGACAGGCGCTTGAGAAACGACAACTGGCTCAAGGAAAACCCACGTTCGGTGCACGGGCGGGAGAACGATATCACCCAGCGCCTGTCGCCCTGGCGTGACACCAGGTGGCACTGGTGCAGGTTGTCCCAGGGTTGCGGGCTGTTGAGCCTGGCGTTCATTTGAATCAGCAGCGGGTCCTGCATGTCGAGCATGGCTCGCCACAGCGGGTGGTCTGGGCCCGAAGGCAAGCGTAAGGGGCGTGCGGGATGCTGGCCGGCGCTGCCCAGCCGCTTGATATCGATGACGCGTTCGTGCGGTTCATCCAGGGTGCATTCACTGAGATCGACGCAGTGGATCGGCACCCATTTGTTCACCAGATGCAGCAGGTGCTCGGCGAACCGGGCGTGCCCGCTATGGGCAATGACCTCGCCCAGTTCTGCGTAAAACGGCGTGTTCTCAGGTTGGCTGGTCGGGGGCGCGGCCCGCTGTGTGTCGAGATCGGGCACCGTTAATGGCCACCCTGAGGCCTTGCCGCCGCTCTGCGCTGTAGAGAGCGGGGTAGACGTTGGAGATTTGGTTGACCCATAAAAACCTGATCCTAAATATCCAGCTGAAAGGAGGTACACAACGTGCCATAAAAACCACGTCATTAATTGGACGTTTCTGACGGTCCTTTCCGGATAGGAATCAGCGAACGAGTCTGGATGTATTGATTAACTGTTTGAAAATAATAGATAAATGGTCAGATCACTGCGCACGTTGTGCACGTGGTGCGACTTATCGAGTAGGCAATTTCCTACAGGAATTTAATCGTTTCAGCCGTCAGGCTTCATGGATACCCGATCCATCCGTTTGGATGTTGCGGCCGGGAGGGGGAGTGCGCGAGCTGCTCAACTCAGGGCAAACGAGGAATGAACGCCCGGCTGCCGTCCTGGCGTACATGAAACAGCCGTTCGCCATTGTCCGGTTGTGTGGTGACCACCTGATGGTCCACGGCGAGGTAAGCCAAGGGCGTCGGGTCGTCCTTGGAGAAGGCGGTGACAATAATCGTGCGCTGCGGGTCGAAGTGCCGGCCGCTGGTGGTATCCAGCCAGGCCATGAACGCGGCGCTGTCACCCAGGCGCGGGAAGTCCTGGGCTTGGCTCACGTAGTAAAACGGTCTGCCAGGGGTTTGCAGGTACAGGGGCGCCTTGTTGTCGGCTTCCACCAGGACCATCTGCCATTGATCCCACGGCGCGGTTCTCACCGCCTCGGTCCGTACATCCTCGGCAAAGCGCGTAACGCCGCCACGGCCGTTGCTCCAGGGATAGGCCACACCGAGCACACCGAGCATGACCACGGCGGCGATGGCGAAACCCTTCTGCCAGCGAGGACCGCTGGCGGGCCGGGTCGCCAGCCGTTCGCTCAGCCACCAGGCGGCCAGCAACTGGGCGAACGGCACCAGCGGCAGTACGTAGTAACTGCGTCGGCTGCCGCTGGCGGTAAAGAACACAAACAGCAGGCCCAAGGCCCACACCAACCAGCGCACGTTGGGCGGGGTCCGGCGCCAGTGCCGCAGCGCCAGCCACAGGCCGAGCAGCCAGCACGGTGCCCAGGGTAGGGTGTAGGCAGGCAGGTAGATCAGGTAGGTGTAGATCGGCTCCATATGGTCGAACGGGGCGAAAAAGCGCACCACGTTTTCCCGGAACACCAGCGCCAGGCCGCTCTCGCCGTAAGTCGGTGCGCCGTAGAGGCGGGATAGCACGAACGGCACGGCGTACACCACGGCGCCGAGCAGCAGAGCCAGGAACAGGCGCGGGTTGAGGTGGCGCTTGTAACGCTGTTCGCGGAGCAGATGCGGCAGCAAAACCAGGCCCGGCAGCACCACGCCGATCAGGCCTTTGAACAGCGAAGTTGCCGCCAGCAGCAGGCAGAACACCGTGTAACGCCCAAACCGCGTGTCCTCCGGCCCGCGCCAGTACCACCACACTGCGGCCAGTACGCCGCACAGGGTCAGCACATCGGCGGTGGCTACGCGGGCCCAGAACAGAAAGTAAAACGTGGTGGCAAGCATCCACCCGGCGATCAGGCCGGTGCCTTTACGGAACAGGCGCTCGCCGAGCAGGTAGATCAGCCACACGCTCAGCCATGCGGCGATGACCGATGGCAGGCGCAGCGACCACGGGCCCAGGCCGCCCATCAGATGCGCCATGCCGGTGATCAGCCAATACGAAGGCAGGGGTTTGTCGTAGTAGGGCGCACCCTTGAGGTAGGGGTCGAAGTAATCGCCGCTCTGCAGCATCTGCAGCGCAATGTTGGCCCAGCGGGTTTCCGGGCCCCAGAGGTCACGCGCGCCGAGCCCGCATAGCAGCAACAGGGCCGAAACGCAGAGCAATAGGCACAGGGCGCCGCGGTCGGTCCTGAAAAAGCGCGGCATCAGGGCACCTGCGGATACAGGGTCAGTTCCAGATAGCCCTTGTTATAGCGCTTACCCCCAGGCGGCAGCTGGCCCGCCTCGGCCATTTCGCTGGTGCTGCCGACCCGCAGCAGTACGCCGACCGGGCCGTGGCGGCGAGCCTGCGTGAGCCAGTCCTGAACCTGCGCCAGGTTCACTTTTCGTTGCGTTGCATCGGGGTATTGCAGGCCATAGCGCAGTTCACCCTCGGTGTTGTACAGCGTCACTTGCGTGCGTTGCAGGCGCCAGGCCAGGGCGCTGGCGCTCTCCAGTTGGTTGCTCAGCAGGGCGTTGGTTTGCTGCAGTTCGTCCAGGTGTTCCAGCACGAACTGATCGGGCATTTCGTTATCGGTGATCAGCGCCGGCATACCGGCCGGCAGCAGCACCACCAGCAGGCCGATGCCCAGTGTCGGCATGGCCCACAGGGCGAGCGGGCGGAAGGCCTGCAGCAGGTTGGTCAGAATCCACCCCAGCAGCACGATGAAGGTCAGCGACAGGCTGAACATCTCGGCATGACTGTTGCCATAAAGCGGTCGCGCAATTTGCAGGTAGATCAGACCAATCATTGCGGCCATGCCGATGACGAAGTTGAGCAGGCCGTTGAGGCCGATCGCGCGGCCTTTGCCTTGGTTCACCAGATCGACCAGCGTGTGGCCCATGAGCAAAGCCAGGGGCAACAGGCAGGGCATGATATAGGTCGGCAGCTTGCCGTTGCTCAGGCTGAATAAGCCCAGCGGCAACAGCAGCCATAGAGCCAGGAAGCGCACCGGTGCCTGGGTTCTTGCCTGCCAGGCCTTACGCAGGGTATTGGGCAGCAGCCCGGCCCAAGGCAGGCACGCTACCACCATGATGGGCAGGAAGAACCACCACGGGCGTACGTGCTGCGCGTCGTCGGCGCTGAACCGGCGGATATGCTCGTTCCAGAAAAAGAAGCGCCAGAAGTCCGGTTCCTGCCGATGAATCGCCCACACCCACGGCAAGCACACCAGCACGGCCACCAGCACCGCCAGCGGCCCATAGCGCAGCAATTCCCCCAGGCGCCGTTGCCAGAGCATGTAGGGGACGGCGATCAGTACCGGCAACGCCCAGGCCAGAAACCCTTTAGTCATGAAACCCATGGCGCAGGCGAACCCCACAGTGGCCCAGGCGCTCATCCGGCGAGACAGGGTTTGACTGTCCAGCGCAAACCACAGCGCGACCAGGCTGAGGTTGACCCACAGGGTGAAGAGCGGATCAAGATTGGCATACCCGGCCTGGCCGGCCACCAGGCCAAAGCTCAGGTAGAGCAGGGCGCAGGCGAAGCTTTTGCGAGGGTCGTTCCACAAGCGGCGGGCGATCAGGTAGCCCAGCAGCACACTCAAGCCGCTGGCGAGCGCCGATGCAATGCGCACACCGAACAGGTTCTGGCCGAACAACGCCTGGCCCAGGGCGATCAGCCAATAGCCGCCGGCAGGTTTTTCGAAATAGCGGATGCCCATGAAATGCGGTGCGATCCAGTTGCCGCTGAGCAGCATTTCCTGGCTGACTTGGGCGTAACGTGTTTCATCCGGCGTCCATAGACCGTGCAGGCCCAGGGGTAATAAATAAAAAGCGGCGAACGCGGCTAATAGCACATGCAGGGGGTTTATGCGGGTCATGACAATGTCGGTTTTAAGTAATGAAGTAACAGCGGCGGAATTCACGGGGCTCACTAAGCAGCGGGAAATAGTCATGACGTCCTTAAATTAAAGGCGTAATTGAACATGCCAGAACTGGGCTGTCTTTTTGCTGAACATAAACTGCAGTAATGAGTTGCCTGCCACTTAAAGTTGCTTGAGTGCCATCGGCCAGTCGGGGTTATTCACGATGCCCAGAGGCTTGAATTGACCATTGGGCAAAACTTGCACGAACAGCGCGCTGCCATATTCAGGGAACTTGGCATGGGGGTAGCCCAGGCGGGCTTCGAAGTCGGCGATGCAGCCGCTGTGAGTGACGAATACCAGGTTGCGTCCGGACTGTTTGTGGCTGAGCAATTCCTCACCCATCGCCGTGCCGCAGACGGCTTGCTGGCTGGCGGTGACCTCGGTCTGGCCGAACATGAAACGGGACGTCTGGGCCGTGCGAATGGCCGGGCTGGCGAGCACGTCGCTGCCTTCCATGCCCAATGATTTAAAGGCTTTTCCGAGCTGTTCGGCGCGTTGGCTGCCTGCGATCGTCAGGCCTTCGACAGGGCCCAGGCATGGGTTGCTCGAGCGGTCGCAGCGCTCTTCGTGGCGCACCAGCACGATCAGGTCGCCGTCGCGCCAGAGCGGCAATACCGATGAACTCAGCAAGCGATTACCGACGCCCAGGTCCCGTGGCGACAATGGCCAGAACATGAAGGCGGCCACAAGTAAGGCAACGACGACAATGCCCAGCCAGAGGGCTGACAAACGCTTGATGAAGTGTCTGCGCGTGCGCGGTTCGGTCAGGATAAGGTCAACCACTTCATTCACCTTGGGCGCTGTCGGCAGCGTTTTATTTGATCAGGCGCTACGGGTCGGCGAATGCCTGCCGGGGAGCCAGAAGCTGTCACAGGGCGGCTGTCTTTTCGCTGAACATGCGGCGGTTAAAAGTTGCCAGACGTGGCAACTAATAAGTGGCCGACGGGTGACGCTTGGCCGGCACTTTAAAGAGCCGTGAGTGGGCGAGCGGTGAAATCCATGTGAAAAATTTGCGTGGTCTCGACCTGCAGCCGTTATTCTCGATTGCCCAGCCATTACACGAGCGTTTCCATGTTGCAGGTGCAAGGCGTGTTTAAAAGCTATGCCACTCCCCAAGGCCCGTTGCCGGTGCTGGCGGGCGTCGATCTGCAGTTGGCCGCGCGCGGCAGCCTGGCGTTGATGGGCGAATCGGGCAGCGGCAAGAGCACGCTGCTGCACCTGGTGGCCGGGTTGGATCGGATCGATGCCGGGCGTATCCAGGTCGGCGAACAGCGCCTGGACCGGATGAGCGAGGCACAACTGGCGCATTGGCGGCGCGCCGACATCGGTCTGGTGTTCCAGCAATTCAACTTGATCGGCAGTTTGCGCGTTGCCGACAACCTGGCGTTCCAGGCACGGCTGGCGGGGCGTTTCGATGCGCGGTGGCAGGCGCAATTGGTCGAGCGACTGGGCCTGGGCGACCTGCTGGCGCGCTACCCGGAGCAACTTTCCGGCGGCCAGCAGCAGCGCGTGGCGGTGGGCCGCGCGCTGGCCTCGCGTCCGGGCCTGTTGCTGGCCGATGAACCCACCGGCAACCTCGACGAAGCCACCAGCGACGAGGTGCTGCAATTGCTGCTCGACCTGCTGCGCGACAGCCCCACCAGCCTGTTGATGGTCACCCACAGCCCACGGCTCGCCGCGCGGCTGGATCGCCAGGTGCTGTTGCATCGCGGGCAGGTCGTGCCGACGGGTGCCGCCTGACATGTCGGTCTTCTATTGGACGTTGCGCGCGTTGCTCAGCCATTGGCGGCGTCACCCGGTGCAATTTTTCAGCGTGCTGACCGGTCTATGGCTGGCCACTGCGCTGCTGACCGGTGTGCAGGCCCTTAACAGCCAGGCGCGCGACAGCTACGCCCGCGCCAGCCAGTTGATCGGAGGCGAACCCCAGGCCAGTCTCTCAACGCCAGATGGGGCCAGTTTTGCGCAGACGCTGTTCGCCCAATTGCGCCGTGCCGGGTGGCCGGTGTCGCCGGTGGTGCAGGGGCGTGTTCAGCTTCAGGGGCATGAGGACCAGCGCTTGCAGTTGATGGGCATCGAGCCGTTGTCGTTGCCGGGCAGTGGCGCGGTGGCGGGGCAGCGGATGAGCCAGGCGCAGATCCTCGCGTTCTTTGCGCCGCCGGGGCTTACCTTTATCGCGCCGCAGACCCTGCGGGGCCTGGGGCTGCATGAGGGCGAGCAACCGTTGACGGTGACGGGGCAGCGCCTGCCGCCGTTGCAGGCCCAGGCGGACATGGCACCCGGGCTGTTACTCACCGACATCGGCTTCGCGCAAACGCTATTGGCGATGCCCGAACGGTTGTCGCGCCTGCTGGTGGACAAGGCCTTCGCTGCGAGCCACCCGACACCGCCCGCCGAGCTGCAACTCAAGCAAGGCGAGGACAACAACCTTGCGCGGCTGACTGAAAGTTTCCACCTGAACCTCGACGCGCTGGGTTTTTTATCCTTCGTGGTGGGGCTGTTTATCGTGCACGCCGCCATCGGCCTGGCTCTGGAACAGCGGCGCGGTCTGCTGCGTACGTTGCGCGCGTGTGGGGTCAGCGCGCGCTGCCTGATCCTTGGGCTGGGCGTGGAGTTGGGGATGTTGTCGTTGCTGGGCGGCGTGCTCGGCGTGGCCAGCGGTTACTTGCTGGCCAGCCTGTTGCTGCCGGACGTGGCCGCGAGCCTGCGCGGTCTGTATGGCGCCGAGGTGCCGGGGCAACTGAGCCTGAGCCCAGGCTGGTGGCTGGCCGGCTTGGGCTTGAGCCTGTTCGGTGCCTTGCTCGCCGGCGCCAACAGTCTGTGGCGCGCGGCGCGCCTGCCTTTGCTGGCGCTGGCCAATGCCCAGGCCTGGCACGAGGCGCATGGGCGCTGGCTGCGGCGTCAAGGCTATGTGGCCGCCGCCGCGCTGCTGGTGGCGCTGTTGGCGCTGTGGCGGGGTGATAGCCTGGCCGCCGGGTTCGTACTGATGGCCGCGTTGCTGCTGGGCGCAGCCCTGGGCTTGCCGGTGCTGCTCAACGGCTTGCTCAAGGCGGTGCTGGGCCGCAGTCGCTCGGTCCTTGGCCAATGGTTTCTTGCCGATTGTCGCCAGCAATTGCCGGCCCTGAGCCTGGCGCTGATGGCGCTGCTGCTGGCGCTGGCCGCCAATATCGGTGCCGGTTCCATGACCTCGGGTTTTCGCCTCACATTCAACCATTGGCTGGAACAACGCCTGACTGCCGAGCTGTACCTCAACCCCCAGACCCCGGCCCAGGCCGAGCAACTGGGCACCTGGCTGGCGCAGCAACCGCTGGTGCGCGCGGTGTTGCCCACCTGGCAGGTGGCGGTGCAGCTTGAGGGTTGGCCGGCAGACCTGGCGGGTGTGGTCGACGACGCGACCTATCGTCAGCACTGGCCGTTGCTGGAAGCGGCCTCTGCGCCGTGGGATCAATTGCGCGACAGTGACAGCGTAATGCTCAGCGAACAGTTGGCGCGGCGCCTGGCCCTGAGCGTGGGCGACACGCTGGACCTGCCGACACCGCAAGGGCGCTGGGCGCTCAAGGTGGTGGGCATCTACGCCGACTACGGCAACCCCAAAGGCCATCTGTTGATCAATGCCACGCATTTGCTGAACCACTGGCCGGGCCTGTCTCCGTCGCGGTTCAACCTGCGGGTCGCACCGTCCGATGTGCCGCCGCTGATCCGTGATGTGCAGCGTGTGTTTGCCCTGGAGGACAGCCGCATCATCGATCAGCAGCAACTCAAGGGCTGGTCGAGCCAGGTATTCGAACGCACCTTCGCCGCCACGGCCGCGCTCAACAGCCTCACCCTTGGCGTGGCCGGCGTGGCACTGTTCATCAGCCTGCTGACCCAAAGCCAAAGCCGCCTCGGCCAACTTGCACCGCTGTGGGCGCTGGGCGTGACGCGGCGACAATTGATGCTGCTCAACCTCGGCCAGACCTGGCTGCTGGCGGTGCTCACCTTGTGCCTGGCGCTGCCGTTGGGGCTGCTGCTGGCGTGGTGCCTGGACGCGGTGATCAATGTGCAGGCCTTCGGCTGGCGCCTGCCGTTGCAGGTATTCCCCTGGCAACTGGCGCAGTTGCTGGGCCTGGCAATGCTGGCCACGCTGCTGGCCTCGGCCTGGCCGCTGTGGCAGTTGTATCGCAGCCGCCCGACGGATTTGTTGAGGACATTCGCCTATGAAGGTTAAGTCGCTGTGCTGGGCGGTGCTGCTCGTGCTGGCGGCCTGCGACAAAGCCCCCGCGCCCGAGGAAAGCTTCGCCGGCCTTGGCAGCGACGCGGCGGACTTTGCCCAGGTAGTGCCAGGCAAGGTCTTCAGCTTTCCCGAGGACCATGGTCCCCACGCGGGCTTTCGCATCGAATGGTGGTACGTCACCGCCAACCTCAAGGATGCCCAAGGCAACGTGTTCGGCGTGCAGTGGACGTTGTTTCGCAACGCCCTCAAGGCCGGACCGACGCAACCGGGCTGGCACGACTCCACCCTGTGGCTCGGGCATGCCGCCGTCACCTCCGACACCCGCCACTACGCCGCCGAACGCTTCGCCCGTGGCGGCGTAGGCCAGGCCGGGGCGCAAGCGGCGCCGTTCAACGCCTGGATCGATGACTGGCATTTCACCAGCCGTCCCGGCGCCACCAGCACATTGGCCGACATGCAACTCAAGGCCAACGGTGCGCAATTTGCCTACGACCTGCGTTTAACCTCCAGTCGCCCACTGGTGCTGCAGGGCGACAACGGCTACAGCCGCAAATCCGACCAGGGCCAGGCGTCGTATTACTACAGCCAGCCGTTCTTGCGCGCCGAGGGCAGCGTCAGCATCGATGGCAAGACCTATCAGGTCAGCGGCCCCGCGTGGCTCGACCGCGAATGGAGCAGCCAACCACTGAGCGCCAGCCAGAAAGGCTGGGACTGGTTCTCCCTGCACCTGGATCGCGGCGCACACCTGATGCTGTTCCGGGTGCGGCAAACCGACGGCGCGCCGTACCTGACCGGCACCTGGATCGACCGCGAAGGCCGCACCCAGACCCTGCACAACGCCGATATCCAACTGACGCCGTTGAGCACCACCGCGATTGACGGGCGCCAGATACCGACGCGCTGGTCGCTGAAGATCCCCAGCAAACAGCTGGACATCACCACCGAAGCGCTCAACCCCAACGCCTGGATGAACCTGAGTATTCCGTACTGGGAAGGCCCGGTGCGCTTTGACGGTGGGGTGGGTTACCTGGAAATGACCGGTTATTAGGGGTGTTTCTGTAGGCGCTGTTTCTTCACGAAGTAGGCAACTTCCCAAATGTTAATGACCCCACTTGCGCTTGTGTCCGGCCCCCAGGCGCTTGCTTATATTTCCACGCCATCTTCTTTGCATCCCGGATGTAGGGCATGGCGCAGAGCTATATCAACGACCGCACCACGGACTACCACAGCTTGAAATCGCGCCTGATGGGCAGCGCCCCGAGCCGACAACGCTCCGAGCATTTTGATGTGTTGAACCGGCACCTGCGCCCCGGCCTGGTCACGCCGGGGCAACTGGTGATTATTCCCGATTCCCACAGCGTGAGTTGTTCGGGCGAGGAAGCCTGGTTGATGCGACATGCCCAAGAGGTGCGACGCCACCTGGATATGAACTCATCCACCGGCAAGGCCTTGATCGGCAACTACGACTTGTTGCAGAGCTTCATGGCGTCCACCTCCATTGGCATCGGCAGCGCCACATCGGCCTGGGCGCGGCACCTGAATGAGGTGGCGCAAACCTTGGAAGACATCGAACGCTTGCATCAACGCTTGAAAGACGGCGCGTTGGACCGCGATGCCTTTATCCAGCAGCGCCAGGCCCTGTTCCGCCGCCTGGACCTGCAGCTGCAAGGCGCGGCGCGGTTCGGCACGGGTTTGCAGGGCAATGAGTCGTTGAAAAAGGTGCTGGGGATATCGACCAAAAGCTATCTGCATAAGGGTGAGATCGCCGCGTATGCGCAACGGATTCGGGAGACTGCGCAGATGTCGAAGTGGTTGGGCAGGGGGACCTACCTGGGGGTGGCGCTGGATGTGGGCGTGGCGGGGTTGGAAATCAAGGAGGCGTGTGTGGCGGGGCGGGAGACGCAGTGCAGGAGGGCGAAGTATGTGGAGACGGGGAGGTTGGTGGGGGGAGTGGCTGGGGCTGCTGGAATCGGAGGCTTAGGCGCTGAACTAACCCGCCGCGCCTGCACCCTTTTGTTAGGTGTGGCGACTAGAGGAAGCGGCGCACTGTCTTGTGGAGTTATTGGGGGAGCCGCGGGAGGATATGTTGGAGGAACTAAAGGAGGTGATGCAGGGGCGTTCCTTGGCGGAAAGATCGTCGAGATCGACGGTGATGTGATATTTCAACCGGAGGGCGCTTAATGATGTCTGTTTTTTACATGTACACCCTTGTGATGATCGTTGGCACGTTCGTTGTTCTGGGACTGATGTTGTATGCAGGGCACACAAAACTCGACGAACTGGAAAGCTACTTCAAAGAAAACGCAGAGGTCCGTAAATATCAGGAACGCTGGAAACGAAACCAGCAGCTCAACCGGGGTAATCGCATGGCACTGTTGATTAATATCCTGCGCACGCCAAAACGTTCGGTTAAAGAAGGCCTCGTGACCGAAGCAGAGCTAGCCGCCGTCCCCCTTGCACTCAAGCGTTGGGCCGTTTGGCCATATCGTCTTGTGATGATTTGGGCTGTGGGTTGGGGGTATTGGGGGACCTGGCTGTAGAAGGAGCTTTTTTCCTACATGCATTTTCCCTTAAGCCCACATTTTTTTCAAAAAATACTGTACATCCATACAGTCATGTCCTACAGTCCATCCCAGGTGACCGGATGTCACCTGACCTTCAGTTTTTAACTATGGATGGATAAAAAATGAAATCGAAAAAAGCCTTTATGCTCGGCGCGGCCATGGCGGCCTCCTGCTTTGTTTCGGCCTTTGCCCTGGCGGAGCAAACCCCTCAGAAACTCACTGCCCAGGCCGTCCGGCAGGCGGTCGACAAGGCGCTCAAGCCCGGCGGCAAGTTGGATGCGGCGAAGGTTCCGGCCTTGCTCAAGCAAAAACTCAAGGCCGCCAAGACCGGCCAGTCCAAGGCGCTGACCCAGGCGGTGAAAACCGCACCGTTCGACACCGTGGTCGGTGAACTGAAAAAACCGGCGCAGGCCGAATTGAGCGCCGCCGCCATTGCTGCGTTCGAGCCGTTGTTCCCCACGCTTGATATCAACACGCTGTACAGCGTGGACGGGGTGCAGGCCGGCAACGAGTTCGCCTATCACTTCAACCTGCCGCAGAATGCGCGTATTCAAGTGCAACTGGTCAACCAGAGCGCCGGCACCGACATGTCGCTGAGCCTGTTCCTGGATGACGGCCAGGGCAACCTGAGCCTGGTCGGGTCTTCGGATGCCGCCGGCAACGCCGATGAATACCTCAATGGCGTGCTGCCGGCGGGGGACTATTACTGGTACATGGTGGCCAATACCGCCAGCAACGGGCAGTTCAGCTTTGGCGTCGCCGTAGACAGCAACATCGATGCCTACGAACCCAACGACACGCCGCAGACCGCCTTCGTGCTGCCGGACTCGATGAACAAAGTCAGCGGCAACCTCGACAACGCCAACGATGTCGATTACTTCGACTTCAAGGCCGTGCGCGGCCAGAGCGTGAGCATGTACCTGGCCGGTGATGAAACCGGCAGTCGCAACCAGTGGATCTTCGACCGGTTTGATGGGGTCAATTGGATCACGGTACCGGCCGGTTCGTCGTCGACCTACCCCAGCGTGGCGCCGGGCACCACGGTCAAAGTGCGCGTACGGGCCAACCCCGACGTCGCGCAGGACGCGACCAAGCAGTACCAACTGAGCCTGGGCTCTACGCCACGCCTCAATACCCACGACGTGAAGGGCGACAACATCGTGCGTGTGCCGGTCTCGGAAATGCCGCTGGCCACGCAAACGGCACGGGTGCTGAACTGGAAAACGCAATGGTCCGACTCCACCGGCGCGCCGTTGCTGGGCGTCACTCCGGTGCTGCGCGTGGACAATCACTTCATCGACTTCAACTACCGCTGGGTCAATTATCCGGCCACCACCAACAGCGCAGGTGAAACGTCGGCCACGGCGAATATCGGCAGCTGCTTCGGCGATTACCACACGGTCATCAACGACAGCAGTACCGGCGTGCCGTACAAATGGGACACCACGTACAACCAAGGCGGCTGGCGCATCGAGCTGGCTGAGTTCCCGGGGGTAGGCGTTGGCGGTGACAATGTGCAGTACGTCAGCCTGGGGCATATCTGCACCCAGACCATCGTGCATTGATCGTGATGCAACAGTGAAAAAGGGGGCAGCCTGCACAGGCTGCCCCCTTTTTTTGCGCCAATTTCTGAGGGTTTAAATCAGTGGATCCCAGCGCTGCGACCAATCCCCTTCGGCCTTGACCACCCCGCGCAGCAGTTCCAGCGCGCGCTGCAGCACCGACGAATCCCGCGCCCGTGCGTACACCAGGTACGTCGGAAAGCTGAACTCCGGCGCCTTGGGCACGCGTTGCATCACCCCACTGTCCAGATAGCTCTGCACCACCCGCGTGCGGAAATACCCGGCGCCGCCGTTCTCCAGGATGTACTGCAGCGCCAGCGGCCCGAGGCTGAAGCTCACGGCGGCGCGGGCACGCTCGGGCAGGGCGGCGTCATGCTGCTGGCGAAACCCCGGGCCCCAATCGATATAGACGTAGGGTTCGGGCTTGCTCGCCAACTGCACCAGGATCAGTTTTTCTTCCAGGACCTGTTCCACCTGCAAGCCCGGCCAATAGTGGGGCTGGAACACCAGCGCGGCGTCGAGCACGCCCAGCTCCAGCTGGCGCAGCAGGTACTCGCCTTCGCGGATTTCCGTGCGCAGGGCATGGCCGGGGATGTGCTCGCGCAAGGCCTTGGCCCAGCCGAGCATCAGCGGGTTGCACAGGCTCACCTCACCGCCGATATGCAGCACGTTGCGATAGCCGTCGGGCAACGGCAGGTCGCGCCGCGCGGCTTCCCAGGTTTGCAGCAATTGGTTGGCATACACCACGAAGGCCTCGCCATCGGCGGTCAGTCGCGCCCCGGCACGGTTGCGCACGAACAGCGTACAGCCCAGCTGGCTTTCAAGGTTTTTCACGCGGGCGGTGATGGCGGTCTGGGTAACGTGCAGTTTCTCGGCCGCCGCGGCCAGGCTGCCGCAGCGGGTGATTTCGAGGAAGGTGCGTGCCAGTTCAATATCCATGAAGCCCCCAGGAATGAATGGAGGACATTGTAGGGGCAGGGCATTGGAATGCGATCAGAAAATGTGCGAGGCGGTACGCCACCTCTCACCTGTTGGCCTGGGGTGTGGCGGCTTTGGGAGCCTGCAAGTGTCGGGTTGGAAATGCGCGCGCATACACTTGGCATACCCTCAACACCTGCTCATCGGCAAACCGCGCCGCGACCACATGCAATCCCACCGGCAGGCCATTAGCGGCCAGGCCACACGGAACTGACGCCGCCGGTTGCTGGGTGAGGTTGAAGGGGTAGGTGAACGGCGTCCACTCGGTCCATTCCTGCATGCCTGAACCAGGCGGTACGTTATGCCCGGCGGCGAACGCGGTGATCGGCAGCATCGGCGAGACCAGCACGTCGTAGTGCTGATGGAACGCCGCCATTCGCGCCACCAACGCTGCGCGGGCTTCCAGGGCGGTGTTGAAATCATCCAGGCTCAAGCGTTCGCCGCGTTGCGCGATGTGCAGCAGGCCAGGGTCCAGCAGGTGTTTTTGTGCCTCGCTCATCGAACCGGTCAAGCGCGCGGCGCCGGCGGCCCACAAGGTGCTGAACACGTCCAGCGGGTCACTGAAGCCCGGGTCGATCTGCTCAACATGGGCGCCCAACTGCACCAGGCCCTCAACCGCTCGTGCGACCACCTCGGCCACTTGCGGGTCCACGTCGATGTAACCGAAGTCGGGGCTGTAGGCGATACGCAGGCCCTTCAAATCCAAGGCGTCGGATAACCACGGCGTGCTGCGTGGCGCGCCGATCAAACCATCCCGCGCGTCCGGCCGCGCGACGGCCTGCAACATCAGCACGCTGTCTTCCACGGTGCGGGTCATCGGCCCCAGGTGCGACAGGATGGTCATGGAACTCGCCGGCCATTGCGGCACGTAGCCGAAGGTCGGCTTGATGCCGAAGGTGCCGGTAAACGCGCAGGGGATGCGAATCGAGCCGCCCGCGTCGCTGCCCTGGTGCAGCACCCCGAGGTTCAATGCCGCCGCCGCGCCGGCGCCGCCGGATGAACCGCCGGCCGTGGTGCGCGTGTCCCATGGGTTGCGGGTGATGCCGTACAGCGGGTTGTCGGTGACGCCTTTCCAGCCGAATTCCGGGGTGGTGGTTTTGCCCAGCAGCACCGCCCCGGCCTTGCGCAGGAACGCCGGGAACGGCGCGTCGACATCCCAGGGGCCTTCGGCGGATGTGGTGCGCGAGCCCTTGCGCGTGGGCATGCCAACGGTCAGCGTCAGGTCTTTGATCGATGCGGGCACGCCATCCAGGGCGCCGCAGGGCTCACCCTTCAACCAGCGTTGCTCGGACGCCCGTGCGGTGCGTAGCGCGCCCTCGGGGTCGACATGGCAGTAGGCGTTGACCGTCGGGTTGTAGCGTTCGATACGCAGCAGCGCATCTTCGGTAACGTCCACCGGCGATAAGGTCTTGTTGCGGAAATGCTCCAGCAGTTGCACCGCTGTCAGTTGGCCTATCTCACTCATGCCCTGTCTCCCTGCGCCGCATTGACCATGGCGCGCAGCAACACCGCGCAACCGGCCGCCAGGTCTTCCGGGGCGGCGTTTTCGATTTCGTTGTGGCTGATGCCGCCTTCGCACGGCACGAAGATCATCCCGGCCGGGCCCAGTTCGGCGACGAAAATCGCGTCGTGCCCGGCGCCGCTGACAATATCCATATGGCTCAAACCCAACGCCTGGGCTGCCTCGCGCACGGCATTGACGCAGGCCAGGTCGAAGTCCAACGGTGGAAAATCGGCGGTGGGCGTCAGCTCAACCATCAACCCGTGCCGGGCGGCCGTGGCGTCGATTACGCGGCGCACTTCCTCGACCATGGCCTGCAATTTGTCGGCATGCAGGTGGCGCAGGTCGAGGGTTATGTGCACCTGGCCGGGAATCACATTGCGTGAACCCGGATGCAGGCTCAGGCAACCGACCGTGCCGCAGGCGTGAGGCTGGTGCTGATGGGCGATACGGTTGACCGCGCTGACCACCTCGGCGGCGCCCACCAGGGCGTCCTTGCGCAGGTGCATCGGGGTCGGCCCGGCGTGGGCCTCGACGCCGGTGAGGGTCAGGTCGAACCACTTCTGGCCCAGGCAACCCATCACCACACCAATGGTGGTGGCCTGATCTTCCAGCACCGGGCCTTGCTCGATATGCGCTTCGAAATACGCGCCGACCGGGTGGCCCGACACCGCGCGCGCACCGGCATAGCCGATGCGCTGCAATTCGGCGCCCACCGACAGGCCCTGGTCGTCGCGTTTGTCGAGGGTGTCCTGCAAGTCGAACTTACCGGCAAATACCCCGGAGCCCATCATGCATGGCGGGAAGCGCGAGCCTTCTTCATTGGTCCACACCACCACTTCGATCGGCGCCTGGGTTTCGATGTTCAAATCATTGAGGGTGCGGACCACTTCCAGGCCCGCCATCACTCCGTAGCAGCCATCGAACTTGCCGCCGGTGGGTTGGGTGTCGATGTGACTGCCGGTCATCACCGGCGGCAGCTCCGGATTGCGACCGGGGCGGCGCGCGAAGATGTTGCCGATAGCGTCGACGGTCACGCTGCACCCGGCGTCTTCGCACCACTGTACAAACAGGTCGCGGGCCTGGCGGTCGAGGTCGGTAAGGGCCAGGCGGCACACGCCGCCTTTGGCGGTGGCGCCGAGGCGGGCCAGGTCCATCAGCGACTGCCACAAGCGGTCGCGGTTGATCAGCGGGGCATTGCTCTGAAGCGGTTGTGCAAAGCTGTTCATGGGCACTCTCCGGTCAGGCGCTCAGGGCCAGGTAACGGTTTTTGATGCTCGGGTCGGCGCGGAAGGCTTCGGCGCTGCCCTCATAGACCACGCGGCCCTGTTCGAGCACGTAATGGCGGTCGGCGAGCTTGTCGCAGACCATCAGGTTCTGTTCCACCAGCAACACCGGCAGGCCGTCGTCCTTGACCTTGCGCAGGATCTTTACCAGTTCGTCGACGATCACCGGAGCCAGGCCTTCGGTGGGTTCGTCGAGGATCAGCAGCTTGGGGTCGTTGAGCAGAGCGCGGGCGATGGCAAGCATCTGTTGCTCGCCGCCGGACAACGCGTGGCCGGCGTTTTTGCGCCGCTCCTTGAGACGCGGGAACATGCCGTACACGTCTTCGAGCTGCCAGCGGCTGGTCTTGCAGACGGCGATGCGCAGGTTTTCCTCGACGCTGAGCAGCCGGAAAATCCCACGGTTCTCCGGCACCAGCGCCAGTCCCTGGCGCGCGATCTCGAAGATTTTCCGGCCCACCAGCGCCTGACCGTTGAAGTGGATCTGGCCCTGGCGCGGACAAATAATCCCAAGGATGCTGCGCAGCGTGGTGGTCTTGCCGGCGCCGTTGCGCCCGAGCAGCGTCACCAGTTCGCCGGGGTTGACCTTCAGCGACACGCCTTCGAGCACGTGGCTTTTGTCGTAGTAGGAATGGATATTCTCGACGATCAGCATCAGGCAGCCTCCCCAAGATAAGCACTGCGCACACGCTCATCGGCGCGCACGAACTCCGGCGTGCCTTCCACCAGAATCTGCCCGTGGCTCATCACGGTAATGCGTTGGCTGATGGACATGACAATGCTCATGTTGTGTTCGATCAACAGCACCGTATGGTCGCGGCCAAGGTCGCTGATCAATTGGGTCATGATCGGGATGTCATCGATGCCCATGCCCGAGGTGGGCTCGTCGAGCATCAACAGTTTGGGTTTGGAGCAGATCGACATGCCCACCTCCAGCACCCGCTGCTGGCCGTGGGACAACTCGCCGGCCAGGGTATCGGCGCGGGCACTGAGTTGCAGACGCTCCAGCACCTGGTCGGCCATCTCCAGGTGTTCGCGTTTGCTGTCTACGTGGCGCCAGAAATTCAGTACGCGCGCACCGTCGCGGCCCTGGGCAGCGAGGCGCAGGTTTTCACGCACGCTGAGGTTCTGGAACAGGCTGGTGAGCTGGAACGAGCGCGCCATGCCCAGGCCCACCCGGGCGTGGGCCGGCTTGCGCATCAGGTTGCCGCCGTCGAAATGAATCGCCCCGGCCGTGGCTTGGCGTTCGCCTGTCAGGCAGTGGAACAGGCTGGTCTTGCCCGCGCCGTTGGGGCCGATGATGGTGTGGATGGTGCCGGCTTCGACCTTGAGGTTCACGCCGTTCACGGCACGGAATGCGCCGTAGGCCAGTTCCAGGTCTTGGGTTTCCAGCAGGATGCTCATAACACGTCCTCCTTGACCACGACACCGGCCTTGCGGCTGCCGCGTACTTTGTCGAACAGCGAGGCCAGGCCGCCCCACAAACCGCCGCGCATGAAGATCACCACCAGGATCAGGATCACCCCCAGCAGCATCAGCCAGCGTGGCCACAGGTCGGACAGGAAGTCCCCCAGCAGCACGATGGAACCGGCACCCAGCAGCGAGCCGAACAACGAGCCGGTGCCGCCGACGATGGTCATGATTAGGATGTTTTCGGACATCGCCAGGTCGATATTCGACAACGGCACAAAGTGCAGCAGCATGGCGTACAACGCGCCGGCAATCCCGGTGACCGCGCCGGACAGCACGAACACCAGAATTTTGAAGTGCCGCGTGTCGTAGCCGATGGCCGAGGCGCGGGTTTCGTTTTCACGGATCGCCATCAGCGTGCTGCCGAACGGCGAAGCGATGACCCGACGGGCGCCGATGAAAATCAGCAGGAACAGCACCGCCACAAAAGCATAGAACGCACGGGCGTCGGCCAGCGACAGCAGCACAGTGTCACCCAGGCGAATCTCCGGGCGCGGCACGCTGAGCAGGCCGTTGTCGCCACCGGTCCAGTCGCTCAAGGTGTAGGCCACAAAGTAGGCCATCTGACTGAATGCCAACGTGAGCATTACGAAGTAAATGCCGGTACGCCGAATCGCCAGGGCACCGACCAGCAACGCCAGGAAACCACCGACGACGGCGGCACCGAGCAGCGCGCTGAACAGGCCCAGGTGCAGGTTGATCATCAGCAATGCCGCGCAATACGCGCCGGCACCGAAGAAGATGCCTTGGCCGAATGACAACAGTCCGGTGTAGCCCAGCAGCAGGTTGCAGGCCAGGGCGGCCATGGCAAAGATCAGGATCTCGGTGGCCAGGGTCGCCGAGGGCAATATCAACGGCAGGCCGATCAGCACCGCCAGCACCCACAGCAGCATGGCCCGCGACTGGGTCCTGGCAAACGGCAGGGGGTTTTTCTCGCTCATGTCAGGCTCTCCCGAACAGGCCGTAAGGACGTACCAGAATCACCGCGGCCATGGCGCCGTAGATCATCAGGCTCGCTCCCTGGGGCCAGAGTGTGGTCATCAGGCTTTGCACCACGCCCACCAGCAAACCGCCGACCAGCGCGCCGCTGAATGAGCCCATGCCGCCGATCACCACCACCACGAAGGCGATGCCCAGAATCTCCGGGCCCACGAACGGCTGCGCGCCGCGCAATGGCGCGAACAGCACACCGGCCATACCGGCCAGGCCCACGCCGAGGGCGAAGGTCATGGAGAACAAACGGAAAATATTGGTGCCGAGCAGCGACACGGTCTCGGTGCTTTCACTGCCGGCGCGCACCAGGGCGCCGAAGCGCGTGCGCTCCAGCAGCAGCCACAGGCCCAGGCCCACCAACGCGGAAAACACGATGAGAAACAGGCGGTAGTAGGGGTAGACAAAATCACCCACCACCAGCACCCCGCGCAACAGCTCCGGCACGGCGACGCTTTTGCCCACCGGGCCCCAGATCATCACGCTCGCCTCCTGGATGATCAGCGCAATACCCAGGGTCACCAGGATCTGGAACATGTGGGGCAGGTGATAAATGCGCTGGATCAACACCCGCTCGATGACCCAGGCCAGTGCGGCCACCACCAGCGGTGCGACCAGCAATGCCAGCCAGAAATTGCCGGTCAGGCTCACGGCGGTATAGCAGATGTAGGCGCCCAGCAGAAAAAACGCACCGTGGGCGAAGTTGACGAAGTTGAGCAGGCCGAAAATGATCGTCAGCCCCACCGCGATCAGGAAGTAGATCATCCCCAACCCCAGGCCGTTGAGTATCTGGAACAGGTAAAGATTAAGCATGCAGAAACCCTCGGACAGCTGGCCGCGGGGGCGGCCCTGTCGCGTTTGACTGGTCAGGATCAGGCGAGCGTGCAGCCTGTGGCGTCGACCGGCGGGAACGATTGGCCGGCACTGAGTACTTTGGCCAGGTCGTCCTTGTCGGCCATCTCGCTGGCGGGCTTGCCGATCAACAGGTAGTAGTCCTTGATCACCTGGTGGTCGCCGGCGCGGATCGACTCCTTGCCGGTCGGGCCATCGAAACTCAGGCCCTGCATGGCCTTGGCCACGGTCGGCCCATCGAAGCTGCCGGTGGCGATGATGGTGTCGAGCATGACCTTGGTGCTGATGTAGTCGGCGGCCAGGGGGTAGGTGGGGTTGATGCCGTATTTGGCTTTCGTCAGTTTGACCAGCTCGCGGTTGAGCGGGGTGTCGACCTGATGCCAGTACTGGGCGCCGAGGTACACGCCTTCGAGCACATCGCTGCCCAATTCCTGGAATTGGTCGAGGCCGGCGGACCACACCAGCAGCACTTTCATACGCTCCTTGATGCCGAAGTTCACCGCCTGGCGCAGGGTGTTGGACGACTGGCTGCCGAAGTTGAGCAGCACCAGTACGTCGGGTTTGGTCGAGATGGCGTTGGTCAGGTAGCCGGAGAACTCCTGTTCCTGCAGCGAGTGGTAGCTGTTGCCCACGTGCTCCAGGCCATTCTCTTTGAGCACGGTCCTGGCGCCTTCAAGCAACGCTTCGCCAAACACGTACTGTGGGGTGATGGTGTACCAACGCTTGGCCTCGGGCAGCAGCTTGATCAGCGGCAGCAGGGTTTCGCGGATCGCGCCGTAGGTGGGCACCGACCAGCGGAACGTCGCTTTGTTGCAGTCCTTGCCGGTGACTTCATCGGCGCCCACCGGAGTCATGAACACGCCGCCAACCTTGTCGACTTCCTTGGCCACCGCAAGGGCCGAGGATGACAAGGTGCAGCCCTGGAAGAATCGCGCGCCGTCCTGCTGGATGGCCTCCTGCACCCTGCGTACCGCTTTGCCGGCATTGCCTTCGGTGTCGATGACCTTGTAGTTCAACGGCCGACCGAGCAGTTCGGGATACTGCTCCACCGCCAGGCGCGAACCCATGTCGGCAAACTTGCCATAGCTGGCGAAGGCGCCGGACATGGACTTGAGGCCGTAAAAGGTAAAGGGCTCGGCGGCAAATGCCGACCGCACGCTCAGCGGGAGGCTGAGGGCGGCGGCGGCGGTGAGGCTGGCTTTCAATAACGTACGACGCTGCATGGGGTGACTCCCTGGTTTAGTTATTGGCAGGAGCGGCAAGGGCGATACGGTGAAGCTGGGGCCTGTGGGCAGGCCTGTTATTGGGGCGAGCATGGACCGTGGTCACAGTGTGCGAGGGCAAACCCAGCGCACCTTGATCGAAGTGTTTTTAAGAGTGATCGAACTCCAAAAGAAAGTGCGGGCTGACCTGGCCTTCCAGCGCGGTCATATGGTGTTCGGCGTCGCACATGTGTTCGTGCATCAAGCTGCGCACCGCGCGCTCATCCCCGGCGCGAAAGGCGATCAACAGCTGTTTGTGATAATCGAGGTTGGCCGCATCGAACTGCTTGCGCTTGGGCTTGTAGGCTTTTTTCAGCACCACCAGGTCACGTAGCAGGTCATTGAGAAACTGCGCCATAAAACTCAGCAACGGGTTGGGGCAAGCCTTGGCCAGCAGGGTGTGGAACTCCAATTCCGCCAGGCGCTGTTCGCGCTGGCCGGCTTCGCTGTCTTCCGGCGCACTGCAAAAATCCACGTTGTCCTGCAGGGCCTGGAAGTCGTCTTCACTCAGGCGGCCCAACACCGACACCGCCAGTTCCACCTCGATGACCTTGCGTAACTGGTACACCTGCTCGCCGTCCAAATGTTGAAAATGCAGGTAGTTACGCAATGCGCGGCTGGCAGGTTCCGTGCCCGCCTGGTTCAGGTACGCACCGCCGCTGGGGCCGGTGCGGGTGCTGACCAGACCTTCGACCTCCAGAGCCTTGAGCGCTTCGCGGGCCGAGCCCTTCGAGCATTGGAAGCTCTCCATCAGCTCACGCTCGGTGGGCAGGCGATCGCCCGGCTTCAAAGCGTCGGTGACGATGGAGCGCTTGACCGATTCGACAATCACATCGGACAGCTTCTGGCGTTTGCGGCGTAGCGGACGGCTGAGCATGTGGGCGATTTATCGTATTAATGCGGATAAATAGCACTTAATAACGATCCGGCCGGAGCGTCAATGCGCGAGGTCGTTTTCGGTCGCAGCAGGTCGCAAACGGTTATCTAAGGCCAGTCACTCATTGGCAGGCATCGCGTGAACGATGGGGGTTGTTTGCCGTAGGCCAGGAATTCACCGACCCATCGGTAAACGCAACTGCCGGCATCGGCTTTTGCAGGGTCCTTTAGACGCAGGAGGTCCACCAGCGGCGTGCCGATGTCGTCGGCGTCGGCGTTGACCAATACCATGCGCGCCACGCGTTCGGGGAACAGCACGGCATAGCGGTTGCCCAGCCGAGTGGCGTCGGCGTTGCCCAGGTAATACAGCTGAGCATCGCCGAGTTGGTCGCGTACATACTCCATGTCGCGCGCGGCGTATTCCACCTGGGTGGTCTGGTCCAGGGCGCGCGCGCTGAGTTCGACGACGTCGTAGCGCTCAAGCAGGCTGCGATAGGCCTGTGTGGCGTTGGCGCTCCAGCGACTGGCCAGTTGGAGAGCAAAAGTGCCGACGCCGTTCTTTGGCGGTGGCAGGCCCGCGTGCACGAAGATTACGCCCTGGCGACTCAGCGGTTGGCGCGCGCCGACACGGGTCACGTACAGGCGCAGAGTGCCTTGTCGAGGCGCCGCGTAGTCGCGGGGGACCGATACGCTGCCGCACTGAGTGCGTTCCACCACGTCGGCGGCCAGGCGGTCAGCCGAAGGCAGCGGGCAGTCCAGCAACCAATCGATGGCGGTGGGTTTGATCAGCGGCTCGGCGGCGGCCAGGCTCGCCAGCAGCCAGAGGCCGCCGCACGCCAAGTGTTTTACGACAGTCATCAGGAGGTCCGGGGCAGCCGTGTGATAACGGCTTTTTTACCAAGGACCTCAAGGCCAGGAATGTAGGGCTAACAGACGCCTCGCGTACGAAAGTGGAGTTTTGTTTATCAGATGTCGGTTTTCCAGCCGCCACCCAATGCCTTGTACAACGCGATGCTGGCCTGCAGGCGTGACAGCCGCAGTTGCACGTTCAGGTCCTGGGCCGCGTACAGGGTGCGCTGGGTTTCGAGTACGGTCAGCCAGTCGGCGGCCCCGGCCTGGTAGCGTTGCTGGGCGATCTGGAACGCGGTCTGCGCCTGTTGCAATTCTTCGTCCTGCCATTGGCGCTGCTGGTCGAGGCGGGTGATGCCGCTGAGGGCTTTTTCCACGTCGGCAAAACCGTTGATGAGCGTGCCGCGATAGGTCTGCAGCAGTTCGTCCTGGCGCGCGCGGGCCTTATCGCGTTCAGCGCTTAAACGGCCGTTGTTGAAGATCGGCGCCACCAGCCCGGCGGTCAGTGTGTAGTAGGGGCTGCGCAGCACGTCGATGGCCTTGTAGGCGTCGGAACCCAAGGTGGCGCCAAGGGTGATGGCGGGCAGCAGGGCGGCGCGGGCCACGGTCACGTCCGCCTGCGCCGCCGCCAGTTGCGCTTCGGCCTTGGCGATGTCCGGGCGGCGACTGAGCAATTGGCTGGGCAGACCGGCGCCGATGCTCGGCCACGTCAGTGCCTGGAAGGGCTCGGCGCCCAGGTCCAGGGCCTGCACGGGTTGGCCCAGTAGGGCGGCGAGGGTGATGCGCGACTCTTCGGCCTGTTGCGCAATCAGCGGCAGTTGGCGTTGCTGGCCGGCCACCAGGCTTTTTTGCTGGGCCAATTCCAGAGCCGTGGCGGAGCCCGCGTCATAGCGGGTTTGCACCAGCGCAAGCACATTGCGCGCATTGGCCAGGTTCAACTCGGCGATGTGTCGGCGCTGGTCGCTGGCAAGGGTTTGCGCGTAGCGGTCGGCGACGTTGCCGAGCAGGGTCAGCTCCACGGTGGCCTGCTCGAATTCGCTGGCCCGCAGGTTGTGCAGAGCGCTGTCGCGGGCGGCGGCGCGACCGCCCCAGAAGTCCACCTCGTAGCTGGCGGTCAGGTTGGCGCCGAAGTTGTTCACCGCATCGTCGCTCTCGCTGGCGTCGAGGTCCGGGCCGCCTGCGCCACGCAGTAACTTCTGATGGCTGGTGGTGAGGTTGGCCTTCACCTCCGGCAGCAACGGCGCGCCGGCGATCACCGCGCTGGCCTGGGCCTGGCGTACCCGCGCCACCGCTGCGGCCACGTCGAAACTGTCGCGGCGCGCCTGTTCGATCAGGCGATTGAGCGGCGCACTGCCGAACCGTGTCCACCACTGGGCGTTCACGCTTTGGGCGGCATCGCGTTCGGCGTATTGCCAGGCGGCGGGCGGCACGATACCGCGGTCGATGCTGGGCGGCCGGCCTGCGCAGGCGCTGATCAGCAGGCACAGGCTGAGTACGCACAGGTGTGAGGGGACATAGGGTTTATTCACTGGTCAATGCCTTAACCGGATCGAGCCGGGCAGCTTTACGGGCCGGCATAAAGCCGAATACGACGCCGGTGACCAATGCGCAGCCGAATGCGCCGAGCACCGCCACCAGGGAAAACTGCACTGCCACCTTGGCCAGCACCAGCACGCCGCCCACCAGCAGGGCCAGGGCGATACCACACAGGCCGCCGACCACCGAGAGCATCACCGCCTCGGTAAGGAACTGGCGCAGGATGTCGCGCTGACGCGCGCCGGTGGCCATGCGGATACCGATCTCGCGGGTGCGTTCGCGTACCGTCATGAGCATGATGTTCATCACGCCGATGCCGCCCACCAGCAGGGAAATCGCCGCAATCGAGCCGAGCATCAGCGACAGGGTGTTCTGAGTGCGTGCCTCGGCCTGGATCATTGCGGCGTTGTTGGTCAGTTCGTAGTCGCGCTTGCCGTGGTGCAGACGCTGCATCAACTGGTCGATGGCCTGTTCGGCTTCGTGCACTTTGCGCGCGTCGGCGGCGGCGATCACCACGTACTCCGGGTTGTAACTGCCGAACAGGCGCACGCTGGCGGCGGTGTAGGGAATGGCGATGCGGTCGTCGCTGTCTTTGTTGCCGGAGCTGGCGCCTTTTTCCGCGAGCACGCCGATGACTTGGAAAGGCACGTTTTCGATCAGGATGTATTGGCCGATCGGGTCGACCAGGCCCTTGAACAGTTTTTCACGCACCCGATGGCCGATCACCGCCACCGTAGCGCCGGCGCGCTCGTCGGCCGCCGTGAAGTAACTGCCCTCGACCACCGGCCAGTTGAAAATCTCGGGAAAATTGGTGTCGTTGCCGCCAACATAGGCCATGTAGTCGACGTTGCCATAACGCACCCCGGCCTCGCTGCCGTTGACCGGCATGATGCGCTGCACCTGAGGCAGCGCCGCCAGCGCGGCCACGTCTTCCAGGCTGACGATGCCCAGCGGCGTGCGCGGGTTGGGCGAGGAGCCGCTCAGGTAAAGAATGTTGGAGCCGAACGCGCCCATCTGCGCCATGACCTGGCGCTTGCTGCCTTCGCCCACGGCCAGCATTACCACCACCGAGGCCACGCCGATGATGATCCCGAGCAAGGTCAGCGCGGTGCGGAAGCGGTTGATCCACATCACGCGCCAGGCTGCCTGCACCGCGTCCACCAGCTCGGCTTTCCAGGCACCGTTATGTTCGGCGCCGTCGGCCAGGCGCTGGCGCAGGTCCACCGCTTGCAGAGCGCCAGGGGTAGCGGCGGGCGCGGTGTCGTGGGCGGATGCCGAATCGCTGATGATCAGGCCATCGCGAATCTCGATGATGCGGTTGGCGCGCGCCGCGACTTCGCGGTCGTGAGTGATCAGGATCACCACGTGGCCCTGGCCCGCCAATTCATCCAGCAGGCTCATCACTTCGGCGCCGCTGTGGCTGTCAAGGGCGCCGGTGGGTTCGTCGGCAAGGATGATATGCCCACCGTTCATCAATGCGCGGGCGATCGACACCCGTTGCTGCTGGCCGCCGGAGAGCTGGTGCGGGCGGTTGCCGGTACGCTCGGCCAGCCCCAGGCGCGTGAGCAGGGCATTGGCCCTGGCATGTCGCTCGGCGGCGCTGATACCGGCGTAGATCGCCGGCATTTCCACATTTTCCTGGGCCGAGCCGGACGGGATCAGGTGATAGCCCTGGAACACGAAACCGAACGCTTCGCGGCGCAGCCAGGCCAGGGCGTCGCTGTCCAGGTGTGCGACGTTTTCCCCGGCGAACAGGTACTCGCCCGAGGTGGGACGGTCGAGGCAGCCGAGGATATTCATCAAGGTGGATTTGCCGGAGCCGGACGCGCCGACAATCGCCACGAATTCGCCGGCGTGAATCGCCAGGTCGATACCGCGTAATACGTCGACCTGAGGGCTGTCGCCGCCACCGTAGGATTTGCGGATGTGCCTGAGTTCGATCAGCGGCGTGACCATCTCAACCTCCACTGCCGTCGACCGGGCCGATCAACAGGTGGTCGCCTTCGTTCAGGCCCTCGAGCACCTGCACGCGCAGGCGGTCGCTGAGGCCCAGGCGCACCTCCCGTTGTTCGATGCTGCCGTTGGGCATCACCACGCGGGCGATCTGTGTGTCAGTGGTGCCGTTGCCGAGCAGTGCCGAGACCGGTGCGGTCAGGGTGTCCTTGGCCTGGCCGGCGACGAAGAACACCTGGGTGGTCATCTCGGCCATCAGCGCATTGTCGGTGTTGTCCACATCCAGCAGCACGGTGTACAGCACCACGCGGCCGGCGCCGCTTTTGTTGGAACTGGTGGGGCTGCCGCTGCCCTGGGTTTCATTCAGGGGCTTGGGCGGTATCGGCAGGATCTGTCGCACGGTGCTGGTCCAGCGCCGGGTGCCGCCGCTCAGGGTGGTGAAGTAGGCGGTCATGCCGGGTTTGACGTGGCCGATATCGGCCTCCGACACCTCGGCCCATACGGTCATCGGCGACAACTTGGCGATACGCAGGATCAGCGGCGTCTGCTGCTGGGCGTTGAGGGTCTGGCCGACGCGCGCATCCACCGCCACCACGGTGCCGCTCATGGGCGCATAGATGCGTGTGTAGCCCAGCTCCGCCTCGTCGCTGCGCAGGCTGGCCTGGGCCTGCCGGATCTGCGCCTGGAACATATCGACCCTGGCCTGGGTCGCGCTCAGCTCGGCCTTGGCGGTTTGCACGTCCTCTTTACGGGTGGCATTGCCAGTGGCCAGGCGTTGCTGGCGCTGATACTTCTGGCGCGCCAGCTCATGCTGGGCCTGCTGCTCCTGCAATTGCGCCTTGAGGTTTTCGATGGCGTAGCGGCTGGCGTCGAGCTTGGCCTGCTGGGTGGACGGGTCGATTTCCACCAGCAATTGGCCTTCCTTGACCTGATCGCCTGCTTCGACGTGGATCCTGCGGATCTGCCCGGACGCCTGGGCGCCCACGTCCACATAGCGACGCGGTTGCAGGGTGCCGAGGGCGGTCACGCTGTTTTCGATAGTGCCGCGGGTTACGGTGACGGTGGTCAGGTCGTCGCGGCCCGACGGCAACACCTGCCACGCGGCGACGGCGATCAGAGGCATCAGGCACGCCGCAACAAGCAGGGCGCGTCGGGCGGGGCGGGGGCGTTTCATGGATGGATTCCAGCCAGGGAAAGTCGAGGCGCGGTTGCGCAGAGCTGACAGTTAAACGAGATAAACGCGCGAGGATTTAAGCGGTTACACACGCTGTTACAGGGCTTGCGGCTAAAAAAAACCGCTGTCGAGGCAAGACTGCTTTAAAAGTAGATGAGAATTACTATAAATTGCACCTACCCAAACTGCCATTATCCAATGGCATCCTTCTGCGGGCCCGAGCACGCTCGTGTCCGCAATGCGCTTTCAAGATGTCGGGAGTCATGTTGGAAAACTACTATCGCGAGCTGGTGTGTTTCCTCAACGCCAAGCTGGGCAACCGTCAGGTGGCCGAAGATGTGGTGCATGACGCTTATGTGCGGGTACTGGAACGCTCCAGCGACACCCCCATCGAACAACCTCGTGCCTTTTTGTACCGCACGGCGCTGAACCTGGTGATCGACGGCCATCGGCGCAACGCCCTGCGCCAGGTCGAGCCGCTGGACGTGCTGGACAGCGAAGAACGTTTCGCCCCCGGCACCCCGCACGCCTGCCACGATCAGGGCCAGCGCCTGGCGCTGCTCGAACGTGCCCTGGCCGAACTGCCGGCGGCCTGTCGCGAGAGTTTCATGTTGCGCAAGCTCGATGGCCTGAGCCACCTGCAAATCGCCGAACGCTTGTGTATTTCCCGCGCCCTGGTGGAAAAACACATCGTCAATGCCATGAAGCACTGCCGCGTGCGGATGCGCGAGTGGGACGCGCACTGATCCATCATCAGTTAAATTTTATTTCACTGTCCTCGTTTCCTATCAACACATGACCTGTTGTGCAGGTCTCGAAGGTATTCCCGCCCCACCGCCACGGGGCTTATCCAGAGGACACTGGAATGACACAGGCAATTGCTTCGCCCGCGGTTCACGACCTGATCGGCATCGGTTTCGGCCCTTCGAACCTGGCGCTGGCCATCGCCCTGCAAGAGCGCGAGAAGGCGCAGGGCAAACTGGATGTGCTGTTTTTGGACAAACAGGCCGACTATCGCTGGCACGGCAATACCCTGGTGACCCAGAGCGAACTGCAGATTTCCTTCCTCAAGGACCTGGTGACCCTGCGCAACCCCACCAGCCCATACTCCTTCGTCAATTACCTCAAGGCCCACGGCCGCCTGGTGGACTTTATCAACCTCGGCACCTTCTACCCGTGCCGCATGGAGTTCAACGACTACCTGCGATGGGTGGCCGGGCACTTCCAGGCCCAGGCCCGTTATGGTGAGGAAGTGCTGGCCATCGAGCCGATCCTGCATCAGCAGCAGGTCGAGGCGCTGCGGGTGATTTCCCGCGATGCGCTGGGCGAGCAGCATGTGCGCACCACCCGCTCGGTGGTGGTCAGCGCCGGCGGTACGCCACGGATTCCCGACAGCTTCAAGGCACTCAAGGGCGATAGCCGCGTGTTCCACCACTCCCAGTACCTGGAGCGCATGGCCAACCAGCCCTGCGTGCAGGGCAAGCCGATGCGCATCGCGATCATCGGCGGCGGCCAGAGCGCGGCCGAGGCGTTTATCGACCTCAACGACAGCTTCCCCTCGGTGCAGGTGGATATGATCCTGCGCGGTTCGGCGCTCAAGCCGGCGGATGACAGCCCGTTCGTCAACGAAGTGTTCTCGCCGGCGTTCACCGACCTGGTGTTCCAGCAGGTCGGCGCCGAGCGTGAGCGGCTGGTGGCGGAGTACCAGAACACCAACTATTCGGTGGTGGACCTGGACCTGATCGAGCGTATCTACGGCATTTTCTATCGTCAGAAAGTCTCCGGCGTTGCGCGCCAGGCCTTCCGCACCATGACCGTGGTCGAGAAGGCCGCACCCGGCCCGCTGGGCATCGAACTGACCCTGCGCAATAACGCCACGGGTGAAACCAGCGTCAATCACTACGACGCGGTCATCCTGGCCACCGGCTATGAGCGTCAGATGCACCGCGAACTGCTGGCGCCGCTGGAAGCGTACATGGGCGATTTCGAAGTGAGCCGCGACTACCGCATCGTCACCGATGAGCGCTGCAATGCCGGTATCTACATCCAGGGCTTCAGCCAGGCCAGCCATGGTTTGAGCGATACGTTGCTGTCGGTCTTGCCGATTCGCGCGGATGAGATTGCGGCGTCGCTGTATGCGCTGGACCGTGGGCGCGACACAGGGCGGTCGATACAGGATTTGCTGCTGGCCACCGCGAGCTGAGCTCGCACCTACGGACGGTACTTGTGACAAAGGGTTACCGCTGATACTGTACAAAAAACCAGTATCGGTAACCCGCCATGCAGTTGATCGAAAAACTCAGCATCCTCGCCGACGCCGCCAAGTACGACGCGTCCTGCGCCAGCAGCGGCGCGCCCAAGCGCAGCTCCGAGGGCAAGGCGGGGCTGGGTTCCACCGATGGCATGGGCATTTGTCACAGCTATACGCCTGACGGGCGCTGTGTGTCGCTGCTCAAGGTGCTGCTCACCAACTTCTGCCTCTACGACTGTCAATACTGCGTCAACCGCCGCTCCAGCGACGTGCCGCGTGCGCGGTTCAGTCCGGAGGAGGTGGTCACCCTGACCCTGGATTTCTACCGGCGCAATTGCGTCAGCGGGCTGTTCCTCAGCTCCGGCATTATCCGTTCGGCCGACTACACCATGGAGCAGCTTGTTCGGGTGGCGAAACTGCTGCGCGAGGAGCATGACTTTCGCGGTTATATCCACCTCAAGACCATCCCCGAAGCCGACCCGGCGCTGATTGCCGAGGCCGGGCGTTATGCCGATCGTCTGAGCGTGAATATCGAACTGCCCACCGATGCCAGCCTGCAGACGCTGGCGCCGGAGAAGCAGATCGGCTCGATCAAGCAGGCCATGCAGACCATCTACACCGGCGAGCAGACGGTGCTCAACGAACCTCGCGCGCCGCGTTTCGCCCCGGCCGGGCAGAGCACGCAGATGATCGTCGGCGCCGACGACACCGACGACAGCACCATCCTGCATGGCGCCGAAGCGCTGTACGGCCACTTCAAGCTGCGCCGCGTCTACTACTCGGCGTTCAGCCCCATTCCCAACAGCCCGAAAAGCGTACCCCTGGCCGCGCCGCCGCTGATGCGCGAACACCGCCTGTACCAGGCCGACTTCCTGCTGCGCAGCTACGGCTTCAGCGCCGGCGAATTGTTCGAAGGCCCCGGTCACCTGGCACTGGATATCGACCCCAAGCTGGCCTGGGCCCTGGAGCATCGCGAGGTGTTCCCTCTGGACCTCAACCGCGCCGAACCGACCTTGATCGCGCGTATTCCCGGTATCGGCCTGCGCACCACCCAGCGCCTGGTGGACCTGCGCCGCGAGCGCAAAATCCGCTTTGAAGACCTGGCCCGCATGCGTTGCGTGCTGGCCAAGGCCAAGCCGTTTTTCATCACCAGCGACTACCACCCGCAGCAGGCGGACAGCACCAGCGTGTTGCTGCGCGAGCAACTGCGGGACCGCCCGCAGCCGCAGCAGATGGGGCTGTGGGGATGATCAGCCTGGAATGCGACAACCTGTTCGACACCTGGCGCGAACAGGCGCGCTGGTTACTCAGCCATCAAGTCGACCCCAGCCAGGTGAGTTGGGGCGAGGCGCAGGCGGCGGATCTGTTTGCCACCGATGAGCCGATCCCTGCCGGGCCGGGGCCGTTTCAGGCGCGTATTCCCAAGGCACTGCTCGAACTGCTGGAGTCGGCCGCCTGCTACCACGGCGACCAACGCTGGAGCCTGTTGTATGAAGTGCTGTGGCGCGTCAGCCACGGCGACCGCACCGCGATGCTGGCCGGCGACAAACTGGGCAGCGAGTTGCAGCGGCGGATCAAGCAGGTCAGCCGTGAAGCGCACCACCTGCACGCGTTCGTGCGCTTTGTCGCGCTGCCGCCGGAGGCTGGGCCGGAACTGCCGGAATACGTAGCCTGGCATGAACCCGCCCACGACATTCTGAAATCGGCCAGCCAGCACTTTATCGGGCGCATGGGCCGTCATCGCTGGATGATCGCCACACCGTTGGACGGCGTGTATTACGATGGTGCACAGCTGGTTCATCAACGCCATTGCCCCGAAGCCTGGCAGCAACTGGCGCAGAACGTCGAAGACCCTCACAGCGCCATGTGGCTGACGTATTACAGCCATATATTCAACCCGGCGCGGTTGAACCCCAAGGTGATGGAAGGGCACCTGCCCAGTCGTTTCTGGAAAAACCTGCCGGAGGGCAAGCTGATCCCAAGCTTGATCAGCGAAGCGCGAACGGGGAAGCAGAAGGATGGTCAGGCCAAGATGATCGGCAGCAGGCCCGGTAAGCGTATTGCCAGCGGGCAAGGTTAAACAGGAGGGATCATGTCTACCGTCGTACGTCTCGCCCAGCCCGACGATGCCGAGGGGGTCAGCCAGGTCATCCTGGCGGCCTTGTACGGCAGTAATGCACAGGATTATCCGGCGCAGGTGATTGCCCGGGTGGCGGGTAACTTCACGCCGGAGGCGGTGCTGGACCTCTTCGCGCGTCGTATGGTGCTGGTGGCGGTTCAGGGGCGGGTGATCGTCGGCACCGCTGCGCTGGATGCCAAAGTGGTGCGCTCGGTGTTCGTCAACCCGACGCGGCAAGGGCAGGGCATTGGCCGGTTATTGATGAGTGAAATCGAACTGCGCGCGGGGGAAGCGGGGGTGACAACGCTGAGTGTGCCGTCCTCGCTGACGGCCGAGCCGTTTTACGCCAGGCTGGGGTTTCGCACGGTACGTGAGGTCGATCACGGCAGTGAGCGCACCTTGGTGATGGAGAAGGCGCTGTTGCCGTGCGATGCCTGAGCACATCGGAAAGTAAATGTGGGAGGAGGCTTGCGCTATATGAGAATCCAAACGCCCTCCTCAGTTAACTGAAAGAACCGGCTCGAATGTGGGAGGGGGCTTGCCCCCGATGCGGTGTATCAGTCAACAGATTCATTGACTGAGCCACTGCTATCGGGGGCAAGCCCCCTCCCACAGGCGGTTAGACCTTTACGATCCAGCCGGCAGGTGCTTCGACGTCGCCGGTCTGCACGCCGGTCAGCTCTTTGTAGAGCTTCTGGGTGATCGGGCCGACTTCGGTTTCGCTGTGGAACACATGCAGCTTGCCGTTGTACTGGATGCCGCCGATCGGCGAGATTACTGCGGCGGTGCCGCAGGCGCCGGCTTCCTTGAACTGGTCCAGTTTGTCGATGAACACTTCGCCCTCGACCACTTCCAGGCCCAGGCGGGTCTGGGCCAGTTCGATCAGCGACAGGCGGGTGATGCCTGGCAGCACCGAAGGCGACTTCGGCGTGATGAACTGGTTGTCGTGGGTGATCCCGAAGAAGTTGGCCGAACCGACTTCTTCGATTTTCGAGTGGGTCATCGGATCCAGATAGATCGCGTCGGCAAAACCGGATTTCTTCGCTTCCGAGCCCGGCATCAGGCTGGCGGCGTAGTTGCCACCGACCTTGGCCGCGCCGGTGCCTTGTGGCGCGGCGCGGTCGAAGGTGGAGATCTGGAAGTTGTGGGGCACCAGGCCGCCCTTGAAGTAGGCGCCGACCGGGATGCAGAACACCGAGAAGATGAATTCGGGCGCGGTGCGTACGCCGATGTTGTCACCGGTGCCGATCACGAACGGACGCAGGTACAGCGCGCCGCCGCTGCCGTACGGCGGGATGAACCGCTCGTTGGCCTTGACCACTTGCTTGCAGGCGTCGATGAACGCGTCGGTCGGTACGTGGGGCATCAGCAGGCGCGCGCAGCTGCGTTGCATGCGGGCGGCGTTCTGGTCCGGGCGGAACAGGTTGATCGAGCCGTCTTTGCAACGGTAGGCCTTGAGGCCTTCAAAGCACTGCTGACCATAGTGCAGGGCGGTGGAGCCCTCGCTGATGTGCAGCACATTGTCGTCGGTCAGGGTGCCGGCTTGCCATTCGCCGTTTTTCCAGGTCTGGAGAAACCGCTTGTCGGTCTTGATGTAGTCAAAACCCAGCTTGTCCCAATTGATGCTTTCGTTACCCATGACACCCTCTATCTCTGGTCAAGTCGGATTTTTTTCTGGATGGGCGCAACAATACTTCATTCTTGGCTCGTGTGGGAGCAGGTGGGCGGACCATCCGACATCTGTATTGGCTGATCCGCCGCTATCGCGGGCAAGGCCGGCTCCCACAGCTGATTGCATCTCAAGGGTGGGAGCTGGGTTGCCTACAGATGCAGCGCGTGGCCCAGCGCCCGCAATGCCGCTTCCTGCACAGCCTCACCGAGGGTCGGGTGCGCGTGAATGGTGCCGGCCATGTCTTCCAGGCGCGCGCCCATTTCCAGGCTCAGGCCGAAGGCCGTGGACAGTTCGGACACACCCACACCCACAGCCTGCCAGCCGACGATCAGATGGTTGTCCCGCCGCGCCACCACCCGCACGAAGCCGGTTTTCGACTCCAGCGTCATCGCCCGGCCATTGGCCGCGAACGGGAAGCTCGACACAATGCAATCCAGTCCCGCCGCCTTGGCATCGTCGGGCGTTTTGCCGACCACCACCAGTTCCGGGTCGGTAAAGCACACCGCCGGGATCGCCGCCGGGTTGAACTCGCGGTGCAGGCCGCTGATCAGTTCGGCAACCATTTCGCCCTGGGCCATGGCTCGGTGCGCCAGCATCGGCTCGCCGCTCAGGTCGCCGATGGCATACACATTGCGCATGCTGGTCTGGCAGCGGCTGTCGATCCTGATCGCCGCGCCGTTCATATCCAGGTTCAGCGCTTCGAGGTTCCAGCCCTGGGTGTTGGGTTTGCGACCCACCGCGACCAGCACCTGGTCGGTGGCCAATGACAAGGTGTCGCCGTTGGGGTCACGAACCTGCAGGTTGCCGTCGGCAAACCCGGTGACGCTGTGCTTGAGGTACAGCGTTACCCCCAGTTGCTTGAGGGATTCGGCCACCGGCTGGGTCAGCTCGCCGTCGTAGGCGGGCAGGATGCGATCCTGCGCCTCTACTACGCTGACCTGCGCCCCGAGCTTGCGGTAGGCGATTCCCAGTTCCAGGCCGATATAACCACCGCCCACTACGATCATGCGTTTGGGCACGCGGGTCGGCGCCAGGGCTTCGGTAGACGAGATAATCGGCCCACCGATGGGCAGCATCGGCAGGTTGACGCTTGTGGAACCGGTGGCCAGCAGCAGGTGTTCGCACTGGATGCGTTGCTCGCCGACATCGACGGTCTTGCCGTCGACTACCTTGGCCCAGCCGTGTATCACCTGCACCTTGTGCTTCTTGAGCAAGGCTGCGACGCCGGTGGTCAGGCGGTCGACGATGCCGTCCTTCCATTCCACGCTTTTGCGGATGTCCAGTGTCGGCACGTCCACTTCTATGCCCAGCGGCGAGCCCTGGCTGTGATGCACGCTTTGCTGGAATTGCTCGGCCACATGGATCAAGGCCTTGGACGGGATACAGCCGATATTCAGGCAAGTGCCCCCCAATGCCTGGGCTTCCACCAGGATGGTCGGGATGCCCAGTTGACCGGCGCGGATCGCCGCGACATAACCGCCGGGGCCGCCGCCGATGATCAGCAGGGTGGTATGCGTAATGTGTGTCATGCCCTTACTCCAGGAACAGGCTGGCGGGTTGTTCGAGCAGGCCGCGAATGGCCTGGATGAATTGCGCCGCGTCCATGCCATCGACCACGCGGTGATCGAAGGAGCTGGAGAGGTTCATCATCTTGCGAATCACGATCTGGCCCTTGATCACCATCGGCCGTTCGACGATGCGATTGACGCCGACGATGGCCACCTCCGGCAGGTTCAGCACCGGCGTGCTGACGATACCGCCCAACGCGCCGAGGCTGGTCAGGGTGATGCTGGAACCGGACAACTCTTCACGGCTGGCCTTGCCATTGCGCGCGGCCGTGGCCAGGCGCGCGATTTCTTCGGCGGTGCCCCACAGGTTGCGGGCTTCGGCATGCCGCACCACCGGCACCATCAGGCCGATGTCGCTCTGGGTGGCGACGCCCACATGCACCGCGCCGAGGCGGGTGATGACCTGGGCTTCGTCGTCGTAACGCGCATTGATCTGCGGAAAATCGCGCAGCGCCACGACCATGGCGCGCACGATAAACGGCAACAGGGTCAGCTTGCCGCGTGTGGCACCGTGTTTTTCGTTAAGGTGCACGCGCAGCTCGTCCAGCGCGGTGACGTCGATTTCTTCCACATAGCTGAAATGCGCCGCGCGCCGGGTGGCGTCCTGCATGCGCTGGGCGATTTTGCGGCGCATGCCGATCACCGGGATCTGTTCTTCGTCGTGGCGTTCGGCGTAAGAGGCGGCAGCGGTTTTATGTTGCGTCGCAGGCTGGAGCAAGTAAGCGTCCAAATCTTCGTGCAGAATGCGGCCCGCCGGGCCAGAGCCTTGGACCAGGCGCAGCGGGATGCCGGCATCCAGCGCATGCTTGCGCACGGCGGGGGAGGCCAGCGGGCGTTCGTCGGCTTCGCGGGCTACCGGGGCTTGCGCTGGAGCCTGAGTTGGTGCGGGTTTGCTTTGGACCGGGGCTGGCTTGGCTTCAACGACGGGAGCGGCCTTCACCGGTTCAGCCTCGACCGGCACGTCCTTGGCATTGCCCGCGCCTTCCACTTCAATGCTGATCAGAATACTTCCCACGGCCATGACTTCGCCCGGCGCGCCGCCGAGGGCGATCACCTTGCCGTGCACCGGCGAGGGAATATCCACCATCGCCTTGTCGGTCATCACATCCGCCAGCACCTGGTCTTCGACCACCATATCGCCGACGTTCACATGCCACTGCGACAGTTCTACTTCCGCGATGCCTTCGCCAATGTCCGGCATCTTGATAACGTGCGTGCCCATTCAGACCTCCATGACCCGTTGCAGCGCCGCGCCCACACGGGACGGCCCAGGGAAATACGCCCACTCCTGCGCGTGCGGGTAGGGGGTGTCCCACCCGGTGACGCGTTCGATCGGCGCTTCCAGGTGGTGGAAGCAATGCTCCTGCACCAGCGCTACCAGCTCGGCGCCAAAGCCACAGGTGCGCGTGGCTTCATGCACCACCACGCAACGGCCGGTCTTTTTCACCGATTTGACGATGGTTTCCAGGTCCAGCGGCCACAGGCTGCGCAGGTCGATGACTTCGGCGTCGATGCCGGATTCCTCGGCGGCCACCTGGGACACATACACGGTGGTGCCGTAGGTCAGCACGGTGACGGCCGAGCCCGGACGCACAATGGCGGCCACGTCCAGCGGCACGGTGTAGTAACCGTCCGGCACTTGGGCTTGCGGGTGTTTCGACCACGGGGTGACAGGGCGGTCGTGATGGCCGTCGAACGGGCCGTTGTACAGGCGCTTGGGTTCGAGGAAGATCACCGGGTCATCGTTTTCGATGGAGGCGATCAGCAGGCCCTTGGCGTCATACGGGTTGGACGGCATCACTGTGCGCAGGCCGCAGACCTGGGTGAACACCGCTTCGATACTTTGGCTGTGAGTCTGGCCGCCATAGATGCCGCCGCCGCAGGGCATGCGCATGGTCAGCGGCGCGGTGAACTGGCCGGCGGAGCGATAACGCAGGCGCGCGGCTTCGGAGATGATCTGGTCGGTGGCGGGGTAGACGTAGTCGGCGAACTGGATCTCGGCCACCGGGCGCAAACCATAGGCGCCCATGCCCACCGCCACGCCGACGATGCCGCTTTCGGAGATCGGCGCGTCAAATACCCGCGAAGTGCCGTACTTGCTCTGCAGGCCTTCGGTGCAGCGGAACACGCCGCCGAAATAACCGACGTCCTGGCCGAACACCACCACGTTGTCGTCGCGTTCGAGCATCACATCCATGGCCGAGCGCAGGGCCTGGATCATGGTCATGGTGGTGGTGGTCATGGCGGTTTCCACTTCGATGCTGTTGTTGTGATCGTTCATGTCAGATCCCCAACTGCTGACGCTGGCGCTTCAAGTGCTCCGGCATCTCTTTATAGACGTCTTCGAACATGGTCGCGGCGCTTGGGATCTGGCCACCGGCCAGGGTGCCGTACTGTTCGGCTTGTTTTTGCGCGGCGATGACCTCGGCTTCCAGTTCGGCACTGACCGCCGCGTGCTCCTCTTCGGACCACTGGCCAATCCTGATCAGGTGCTGCTTTAGACGGGCAATCGGGTCGCCCAGCGGGAAGTGGCTCCAGTCGTCGGCGGGGCGGTACTTGGATGGATCGTCCGAAGTGGAGTGGGGGCCGGCGCGGTAGGTGACCCATTCGATCAGGGTCGGGCCCAGGTTGCGGCGCGCACGCTCGGCGGCCCAGGCGGAAGCGGCGTACACCGCGATGAAGTCGTTGCCGTCCACACGCAGGGAGGCGATGCCGCAACCGACGCCGCGTCCGGCGAAGGTGGTGGCTTCACCGCCGGCAATGGCCTGGAAGGTGGAGATGGCCCATTGGTTGTTGACCACGTTGAGAATCACCGGCGCGCGGTAGACGTGGGCGAAGGTGAGGGCGGTGTGGAAGTCCGATTCGGCGGTGGCGCCGTCACCGATCCAGGCCGACGCGATCTTGGTATCGCCCTTGATCGCCGACGCCATGCCCCAGCCCACGCCCTGTACGAATTGGGTGGCGAGGTTGCCGGAAATAGTGAAGAAGCCAGCGTCTTTGACCGAGTACATGATCGGCAGCTGACGACCTTTGAGCGGGTCGCGCTCGTTGGACAGCAACTGGCAGATCAGGTCCACCAGCGGCACTTCGCGGGCCATCAGGATGCTTTGCTGGCGGTAGGTGGGGAAACACATGTCGTCGATGTTCAGGGCCAGGGCCTGGGCGCTGCCGATGGCTTCCTCGCCAAGGCTTTGCATGTAGAACGACATTTTTTTCTGACGCTGGGCGACCACCATGCGGTTATCGAAGATCCGTGTCTTGAGCATGGCACGCATGCCCTTGCGCAGGATCTCTACGGGAACCCCTTCGGCCCACGGCCCCAGGGCCTGACCCTGGTCATCGAGCACGCGGATCAGGCCCTTGGCCAGGTCGGCGGTGTCGGCGGGTTCTACGTCGATGGCGGGTTTGCGCACCAGGCCGGCGTCGTTCAGGCGCAGGTAGGTGAAATCGGTCTTGCAGCCTGGGCGGCCCGAGGGTTCGGGAACGTGCAGGCGCAGCGGTTCGTACTGCTGGGTCATGGCTTTCTACGCTCTATCTTGTGAATTTCTTGTAGTGGGCGCGCTAGCTGACAATCAGTCCCCGGATAGGGGAAATCTTGTCCTACAACAATCATAGGCGGGGCGTAGAAGAATATTTATCTGTGTTTCATTGCGCTCATGATCATTTGCGGATAAAAAATCTGCATAAACATAATAAACAGGTGATTTTGTCTCATGCGCAAACTGGACCGTACCGATATCGGCATTCTCAACGCCCTGCAGGAGAACGCGCGGATCACCAACGCCGACCTGGCCCGCTCGGTCAACCTGTCGCCCACGCCGTGTTTCAACCGGGTCAAGGCCATGGAGGAACTGGGCCTGATCCGTGAGCAGGTCACCTTGCTGGATGCCGATCTGCTGGGGTTGCACGTCAACGTGTTTATCCATGTCAGCCTGGAAAAACAGAATGAGCTGGCCCTGCAACAGTTCGAAAGCGCCATCGCCGACCGCCCCGAGGTGATGGAGTGCTACCTGATGGCCGGCGACCCCGACTACCTGATTCGCGTATTGGTGCCGACGATCCAGGCGCTGGAACGTTTCATGATGGACTTTCTGACCAAAGTGCCGGGCGTGGCGAATATCCGCTCCAGCTTTGCGCTCAAGCAGGTGCGCTACAAGACCGCGTTGCCATTGCCCTCCAACGGCATCAGCCTCGGTTCCTGATGCAACCCAGGCACACATGTGGGAGGGGGCTTGCCCCCGATGGCGGTGAATCAGCTAGCGCCAAGCTGCCTGTCACACCGCCATCTTGGGCAACTCGAATCCCGCATTTCAGAGCTGGTTGAGGGGGATCTTCAGGTAGGTCACCCCATTGTCTTCCGCCGGCGGCAGATGCCCGGCCCGTACATTCACCTGGATCGCCGGCAACAACAGCGTCGGCATCCCCAGCCCCGCATCGCGCTGGGTGCGCATCGCCACAAACGCCGCTTCATCCACGCCGTCATGCACATGAATATTGCCTGCGCGCTGTTCGGCTACCGTGGTCAGGCATTTCGCCTCGCGCCCCTGGGGTGGATAGTCATGGCACACGTACAGTTGGGTCTCCAGTGGAAACGCCAGTAATTTGCGCATTGAGGCGTACAACTGTCGCGCATCGCCGCCGGGGAAGTCGCAGCGCGCGGTGCCCACATCCGGCATAAACAGGGTATCGCCGACCAGGATCAACCGACCCTCGATCAGGTAGGCCATGTCCGCCGGGGTATGACCGGGCACATGCAAGGCCTGGGCTTGCAGGCCGCCGATGTGGAAGCACTCGTCCGGGGCGAACAAATGATCGAACTGCGAACCGTCCGCCCGGAATTCCGGCTCCAGGTTAAACAGGTTTTTGAATACGTCCTGCACTTTGCTGATGCACTGGCCGATGGCGATCTTGCCGCCCAGTGTGCGGCGCAGGTAGGGCGCGGCGGACAAGTGGTCGGCGTGGGCATGGGTTTCCAGCAGCCACTGCACCTGCAAACGGTGTTCGTGTACGAATGCGATCACCTTGTCCGCCTGGGTGGTGTCGGTGCGGCCGGAGGCGGGGTCGTAGTTGAGCACCGAATCGACGATGGCGCAGGCGCCGCCGTCCGCTTCGTAGACCACATAGGTATAGGTCGACGACGCCTCGTCCAGAAAGGATTGAATCAACGCTGGCATGGCGGTAGCCCCTGATGCTGGAAAAAAGTGATTACAATCACTTTATATTTAAACATAATGTTTTCAGATTAAGTGACACACAGGACCCGACGCAAATGGAATCTACCTTGAGTGAGGGCGAAGTCGCCCAGTTGCGTGCGTCCGCGTCCAAAGCCTGCGCCTTGCTCAAGGCGTTGGCCAATGAAGACCGCCTGTTGATCCTGTGCCAGTTGACCCAGGGCGAACGCAATGTCGGCGAGCTGGAGACGATGACCGGCGTGCGCCAGCCGACGCTGTCCCAGCAACTGGGCATCCTGCGCGACGAAGGGCTGGTGGCCACCCGTCGCGAAGGCAAATACATTTTCTACGGGCTGGCCAGCCACGAAGTGATTCAAGTGATGAAGACCTTGTCCGGGCTGTACTGCGGCGCGGTCATAAAAAGTTGGGCGTAACGCCATCCGGCGGCGACCCTTGTGTGCATTGACAAAAAAAGGCGATAGACCATGACCGACCAACACTGGGGCCAAACCATCAGTGGCGACATCGTTGTCATCGGCGGCGGCTCGGCGGGCATCGGCCTGCTGGCCAGCCTGCTCAAGCGCGACCCCCATCTGAACATCACCCTGATCGAACCCAGCGACTACCACTGCTACCAACCGGCCTGGACCCTGGTGGGCGGCGGTGCCTACGACCTGGAAAAAACCCGCCGTCCCCTGGCCGACGTATTGCCCAATGGCGTGACCTGGGTGCAGGCCGCCGTCACCGAGGTGCTGCCGGACAGCCAGAGCCTGGTGCTCGACAACGGCCAGCGCGTGACCTGGAACAACCTGGTCGTCTGCCCTGGCCTGCGTCTGGCCTGGGAAAAAATCGAAGGCCTGCAGGACACCCTCGGCCAGCACGGCGTGACCTCCAACTACAGCTACGAGCACGCCGCCTATACCTGGCAGCAGGTCAAGCAACTCAAGGCCGGCAAAGCGCTCTTCACCCAGCCGGCCATTCCGATCAAATGCGCCGGCGCGCCGCAGAAGGCCATGTACCTGTCCTGCGATCACTGGCTCAAGCAAGGCCATCTGAAAAACATCGACGTGGAATTCAACCTGGCCGGCGCGGCGCTGTTCGGCGTGGCGACCTTCGTGCCGCCGTTGATGAAATACGTGGAGAAATACAACGCGCGCCTGGCCTTCAATACCAACCTGGTGAAAGTCGACGGTCCGGCACGCAAAGCCTGGTTTGACGTCAAGGACGCCGAAGGCAACGTCACCCGTGTCGAAAAAACCTTCGACCTGCTGCACGTGGTCCCACCGCAACTGGCGCCGGAGTTTATCCGCAACAGCCCACTGGCCGACGCCGCCGGCTGGTGCGACGTGCACCCGCACAGCCTGCAGCATCAGCGCTATGCGCGTGTCTTCGGCCTGGGCGATGTGTGCGGCACCAGCAATGCCAAGACCGCCGCGGCGGTGCGCAAGCAGATTGTGGTGGTCGCCGAAAACCTGCTGGCCCTGCGCAAACAGGCGCCGCTGCCGCTCAAGTACGACGGCTACGGTTCCTGCCCGCTGACGGTGGAGAAGGGCAAAGTGGTGCTGGCCGAGTTTGGTTACGGTGGCAAGCTGCTGCCGACGTTCGCCCTCGACCCGACGCGGGCACGTCGTTCCATGTGGTTTCTCAAGGCCACGTTGCTGCCATGGTTCTATTGGAACGGCATGCTCAAGGGCCGCGAATGGCTGACCCGCCTGAGCAAGGTGGACTGAATGCTGCTGGCCAGTGTGTTGGGCGTGTTGATGGGCATGGTCATGGGCTTGACCGGCGCCGGTGGCGGCATCCTCGGTGTGCCCGCGTTGGTGCTGGGGCTGGGCCTGAGCATGACCCAGGCCGCGCCGGTGTCGCTGCTCGCGGTGGGCGCGGCGGCGGCGGTGGGGGCGATTGACGGTTTGCGTCATGGCCTGGTGCGTTATCGCGCCGCGTTGCTGATCGCGTTGCTCGGCGCGCTGTTTTCCCCGCTGGGGGTGTTCGTCGCCCACCAGATGCCCGAAGCGCTGCTCAAGGGCCTGTTCAGCGCGTTGATGGTGCTGGTGGCGTGGCGCATGCTGCAACGGGAGAAACTCCAGGCCGGGCCGAGCGACCATGGCGCCGCCTCCTGGGGCCAGAAAAACTGCATGCTCAACCAGCAGACCGGGCGCCTGGCCTGGACCGCCAAATGCACCGCCACCCTGGCCACCCTGGGCGCCATCACCGGTGCGGTGTCGGGTCTGCTCGGCGTGGGCGGTGGCTTTCTGATCGTGCCGGCATTCAAACAGCTTACCGATGTGCAGATGCGCGGCATTGTCGCCACCTCGTTGATGGTGATCAGCCTGATTTCGCTGATCGGCGTGGTCGGCGCATTCCATGCCGGCGTGCGTATCGACGCCGTCGGCTGGGTGTTTATCGCAGCCAGCATCGTCGGCATGCTGGTTGGCCGGCGCCTGTGTTCGGTCATCGCCGCACGCACCCTGCAGGTGGGGTTTGCCAGCCTGTGTGTGGTGGTGGCGATTGGCATGCTGGTCAACGCCTTGCGCTGATCGTTCCCACGCTTGCGTGGGAATGCCGCCCTGGACGCTCCGCGTCCGCTCTTGACGGTCGTGACGCGGAGCGTCACCCGCTGCATTCCCACGCGGAGTGAACTGACCCCCAAAGGTTGGACACAACCTTTGGGGGCGTCATGGGTAAGT
>NZ_JARVSS010000034.1:0-80407 GCF_030209095.1 Pseudomonas sp. lyk4-R2A-8 | reverse complement strand
TCACCGACAGCGGTGAGGATCGCAAAGAACTGAGAGTTGGGATCGATCATGGGTAAATATCCAATGTGTCAATAGAGTGTTCGCGGCAAGGGGCGCCGATGTGGCATGTGAAGCTGATGACCCCTGGTACCGGCGGATAAATGTCGAGGGTGTCGATTGTGTGTTCCCGTCCGGGGGCAGTTATAACGCCCGTGGTGACAACGTCGCGGAGGACTGGCGGATAGACGTCGATTTCATCGCCGTCGTAAGTGCTGGCGAAAAGGTTGATGGCACCGGTGGTTTCGAGGCTGATCGTGAGGCCGGTCAAGTGCCGGCTGACGGGTTTGGCGTCATCAATCAGCCGTTCCAGCTCCTGATACATTTCTTCGGTGATCCCGGTGTCCAACACTCCGACCTTTAATGCAAAGGTGCCGGCCCCCCCTGGAGGCTTCATGTTGAACCATTCGATAACCTCAATCAGATAGCCCAGCGGCTCGACCACGCGGCGTAACGCGCCAATGGTGCCTTTGTGAGCATGAATGTAATAAGAAGCCTTGATAGCCGCGCGCTTGGTCGCCTCGGTCCACCGGTAGTCCCAGCGGTCGACAGACCATGCCCACGCCAAGTGCGGCAATAGGTGTACCGGGCAGGTGTCGGCGTTGTAGAGATCGCGCAACGGGACAATTGTTTTCTCGAAAAACGTTGCCTCCATCGCGCGTTCCAGTTGCGTGCTGTTGATCGGCAATAGGCTTTTCATATCAACCCGCCAGCGTCACGGTGTAGCCGGTACAGAACGCCGCCTGGGCCTTGGTAGGTGCCAGGTCCTGCCAGCCAACCAGCTCAACCCGAGAAACGCCGGCAACATGTAACTGAGCATCTACACCGGAACGTGCCACTTCAACGCCAAGCCGTTTGCGGGGATTGATCCACGCCGCCAATCGACTTTTCGCCTCGGCTAAACTGGCATCCGCTTCTGGCCCCGCGCTGGTCATGTGCAGGATCGCTTTGATTTGGTAGCGGATCACCTGGGCGCTCTGAACCGTCACCCTATCCCCCACCGGCCGCACGTCGTCGTCATTTAGCGCGGTTGCCACTGTGGCGAGCAGCTCCGGTGAAGCCTCCCCCTCCCCGTCCAATCCCAGCACCGTTACCGTCACGTAACAAGGCGCCGGGCTTTCGGCCGTGGCATCCGCCACCAGTCCCGAAGCGTTACGCGCATGCAGGATATAGCTGTTGCGCGGGCCGGCCGTGGTCAGCCCCTCATAGGCCAACTGGATGCGCTCTCGGAACGCATCGTCGTCTTCTTTGACTTCTGGTACCGGCGGAAAGGCCAGCAGATCCTCGGCTTGAATGACCAGGCGCTTCAGATTGACGTTGGCACCCAAATGATCAAGGTCACCGCGTATGGCGTGCGCCAGCAATACCGCTTTGCCGGCGTCATTGACTCGGGCGCGGTTGCCGACCTTGATGTAAGCGCCAACCTCCAACACCTTAAGCACCGGATCGCTCTCCAGCGCAGCAGTCCAGTTGCCGCCCATGTATCCGCGAAAGACGCCCAGCCCCTCCTGAAAAACCTCTTCGAAGTCCAGCGGCTCTAACACGGTCGGCGCCGGTAACGACGAAAGATCCACGATACTCATACGGCCACCTCCAGCGTGACGCTGTCGCCCACGTACTGCCCGACGATCTTCAGGTTAATTTGCCCGCTGATAACGGAAATGACGCGCACTTGATCCAGTTTCAAACGCGGCTCCCAGCGACCCAGTGCGCGGGCGACTTCCGCCTGTACGGCGCTTTTCCAGCCATCAGTAACGGGCAAGTCAACAAACCGTCGGAGCTTGCTGCCGTAATCCATCCGATGCCTCCGGCTCCCCAACGGCGTACCCAAAATGTCTGGAACCGATTGTCGCAAGTGCGCGATGCCGGAAATGGGTTGGCCCGTATGGCGATCCATTCCGATCATCTAAATCACTCCTTTAGCAAGTGGAACTCGGCGTTGGCCTTAAGCAAGCTGACGGCTTGGGCATCGGATGAGTGAACCTTTACAACGCCTTTTTCGACCGACAATGTGCGATCAGTTCCGGGAACGATAAGTGTGCGTGACGTGAATACTTGATCGGCGAAGGTCAGCTGCCGATCTGGCACTGGCACAACGACTGCAGGCTCCTCGGTCACAGGGCTTTCTAACTTGGCCATGTCTTCTCCAGGCATAAAAAAACCCGCGATGGGCGGGCTGTAGTGAGTTGAATTAATGCGTGTGGTGATTGCTGTTGCCACCGGCGTCGATGATCGCACCGGCACTGGTGATGCCTTTCGTGACGTGTAACGCGCCATCGATCATCACCGCTGCTTTCAGATTGATGTTGCCGGTGGTCACGTTCACGGCGCTGTCCGTCACGACCACCTCTGTACTGGCGACTTTGATGGTCACCGTACCGCTCGGAAGGGTGATGCTGTAGCTCTTGGCCTGCCAGTCGTAAATCAGCGATCCACCATCATCAAAGCGCCATACTTCCACATGGTCCCGGTTATCCGGCGGAGGTCCAGCGTTGCCATACAAGCCCGGAATGAACGTACCCTGTGACACGTCACCGCTGGCACTGACCAATGTCCCCTGCTCGCCCAGAGACGGAGCCCTCCAATGCCTGGCCTTGCCGGCGGCGATGCTGTGCCAACGCACCCAGGCGCTGGTCCATTCGCCGTCCGAAACCCGACACATCGGCGGGGAGGCAGCCAGATCGACCGCCACCACAAAGCAATCCTTGACCACCCCCGCAAGCATGCGGTCGTGCTGGGCAGCAACATAGCCGCTCACAAGTCCTCCGCTGGAACAAAGTCCTCTTTGACGTCGTTGTTGAAGCCAAACAACAGCATGCCGGGCGGCTGATCGGGCCAAGGCCACTCTTCAGGGCCGAGGTACACCTGCTGCGTCCATTCCACCAGCCAAACGGTGTAACCATCCAACACTGGCTGGGTCCAGTCCTGTAGTGCCTGAACGAACTCAGCCGGCTCGACTTCCAGCCCCCAGGTCTGAGCTCGGAGTAGGACCGCAAGTTGGGTAGCTAGCTGCACCGCTTGTTGCTGATGCAGAGGATAGATCGGGTCAACGACGATACGTGCCTCGAACTTACACACCAATGTGATTTCACCCGTGCCGATATCGGTACCGGGCTCTATCTCGGCCAGCTCCAGAAATACCGCCGGTAAAGCGATGCGATCCTGAATGTCCGGCCAGGCACTTACCGTCTGAACCCCTGGCAGATGGCTCACCAGGTGTTGCTCGACCGCCCGGTAAAGCTGGTCCAGGCTAAAAGGTTCGTCAGCCATTACCCGATCCTCTTCAAGTATTTCTGTAGTTCAAAGTTGAGTTCTTGCTTCAGGATCTCCAGCAAGCGTTCATCCGCCTTTTGCACCCAGGTTTCAAAATGCGGACGGGCCTGCTCCAAAGACACTTTGGCCTTGGCTAACGGGAAACGATTGCCATGCTCCGCGACCCATCCAGAATTGGCACCGCGACCAGGTGACACCGTGCTGTCTGGATAATCATCAGCATTGAAGTGCTTGCTCGCAGTGCGAATCCAAATGTCTGGTTTGTTGCCGTAGACCTTCTTGAGAAATGCGCCTTGGTAAAGCCTTCCAGCAACCGACACACCGCTGCCGGTTTGCCGCGCCCGGCCGATCCGGCTGGACTCGATGGCATTCAAACCAAACCACAGCTTGCCGCTCGATGCCCCGCCGGACACCGGGTAGCTGCGCAACCGTTGACGCACCGCCGCGACAGCGATGCGCTCCTGTCTGCTGACTGCACGGGCAATATGCGTACGCAACCAGCCCAACGTCTTGTTGATCGCGCGTCGGTGCGCCGTAGCGGCTGCCTTGGGCACCAACTTGGCAAAGTCCTGGAAAGCCTGCAGGTCTGCGGCTGACGACTGGATAGAGATCATCCCGCCGCCGGCCGAGGGTTTGACGTAGCTACCGATGCTCATGGGCGCAACCTCAGGATCAAGGCGACCAGACCGTCGCCGCTCGGCTCCAGCTGCAGCAAGTCGTAATCGCCGCCGCCGTCCAGAGCGGGTAAGTCGATGCTGACCAGAAGCCCGCGTTTCAAGCCTTCCGAATCACTGACGCGGATCTCAAACCGAGGCTCACGCAAGCCGGTATTGAGCTTTCCAAGCTTCGGCTGCAACCAGGGCGCGGCAAACATACCAAGCACCTGCTCTTCCCGGCCCTCGATCCGTGCGCTATCGCCCAGTGTTTCGAAGACCACTTCGTCGATGTCGTCGATCAGATCGCGGAAGGCCACGATCACATCTCCAGCAGGATCTGCGCGCGAGGCCGCGTGCACAGGTGCAGCGGGTTGGACTGGGCTTCCCCGGCGACACCCTTGTTGAAAGGTAGCGGCTCGATCTTGCTGTAGTACGGGATGCCCTGGGTGTTGACCGTTTCCATGTAGTCGGCCGGTGCGAAGGACGAGATGTACAGGTCAGGGACGCCCTCGGGGACCAGAAGTGCCTTGTCGTCGTGGACGAACGCAACGCCGGCAACCTTGCCGCGATAACGCTCCCAGACGATCCCTCCGAACTCGAAGGCTTCACGGGCATCACCACGCAGAGACGCGGCCTGCATGGTGTTGAGGTAAGTCTCTTTGACCGACTTGTGGACGATCAGCTTGTTCCAGAAGTTCTTACCGCACAAAGCGCGGGAGCCGCTACTGGTGACGCTGCCGAGGGCTTCCTCCTGCATATCCAGCGCTTCGCCGCATTTGACCCGCAGCTCGGTGTCTGGACTGTTCAAACCCATCGGCAGCTTCTGGCGATTCACGCCGAAGGATTTATAAATATCCAACAGGACTGTCTTGCCATCGGCGTCCAACACCTGCCCGTTCAACGCGCCCATGCGTTGGAACTCGTGGGTGGCATCCAGCTGTCGTCGGGCCTTTGCCAGGCGCTTGTTGACTACATCCTGCACGGCCTGCAGTTCGCTGCGGGTACCGAAGGCGCGAATGCCTTGAATCTCATCGGCCTTGATGGTGAAGCGTTCCGGCAGGTGCACGGTGTTGAACGGAATCAACTGACGCTTAGTCGCACCGACCACCAGACCAGAAGTACCACGCTCACCCGATGGCACCAGGGCCAGGGTGTCGCCGTCTTTCTCGATCTGCACGGTCAGCGTGCTGATGCCCTCTTCGCGGAACAGACCAAGGCTGCTGATGCGGCCCGGCAGGTATTCCTGCTCATTGATTGCAGCGGTCAGCGAGGAGACGCTGAATGCATCGTCTTCAAAAATGGCGATATCGGCCATGGGGTACTCTCCAGAAACGAAAAATCCCGCACTCAGCGGGATGGATAAATGAGGTGAGCGTCTTAACGGACGATCACGAAATGGGCGGCCAGGGCCTTTTCGGCTGCAGGGTCGAGGCCGGTCAAATGGACTTCGCTGACTTCGGCCTGACGCACGATGGCGCGGCCGCGACGAACCACATCAGACTGCCCCAGCGGACCGTAGAGGATCGCGACGGCGTTTTCAGAGCCGTCCTCAGCTGTCGGCTGATAGGGTGCAAACTCGCCCGTAGCAGTCACCAGCCCAAGGATCTGGCCCGGCTCCAACGCCGGCCCGGCGGCGATGTTGATTGCTTCGCGTGAAATAGTGCCGGGGCCTTCAGACAGCAGGAACTCGCCTGCGTGCATCGATTCGATTTTCATGCTCTTACTCCTTTCGAGGTTCCGTTCTGTGCCGCCTGCCGGCTTGCCCAGATTGAATGACTGTCGACCTGTTTGGCCTTGATAGTGGGTGCCGGATCATTGTCGAGCGGCAGACTGTTATTGATTTCAAAACCGCCGCCGCTGCTGACCAGCTTGTCGAACAGGCGCGCCCTGACAGCTGCTTCATCCAGGCCAGCGGCCAGGAACTCACCGGTCAGTTCCGGCAATCGTGCCGCGACACACAGGCCGTGCAGCGCTTTCGCCTTGATCAGCGCCGCAGTGACTACCGCTTCGCTTTCCAGCTTCGTCGAAGCGAGTATCGGGTCCACCAGGTTACTGATGCCTGCCGCCGCACACCCCTTGGTAACCATCAACGCCAATCCGGCAGCATCCAATACTGGTGCTGGATCCGCAGGGTTTACAGGATCAGTCGGCCCGATATCTGGCTCTTCGTCCAACTGGGCCAGCAATTCAGCCGGGGCATTCTGGAAGCGCTGCAACACGCTGCCCTGACCGAGGCAGGCTTTCACCTTCAGCCCGTCGCCCACTTCATCCGCAAGGCCCAGCGCCACCGCCTCATTGGCGGTCAACCAGGTCTCGGCGTTAACCATACGCCGCAGCTCGGCCTCATCAATGTCCGGCGCTTTGGACTTGTAGGCCGCAATAATCGCTTCCAGCGTCTGGTCCAGAACGTCGGCGACACGCCGGAAGTCCTCGGCATCACCGCCGGTAAAGGTGTAGGGGTTGTGGATCATCAACATGGCATTGGCTGCGATCACGACCCGGTGAGCGCCGCACACCGCGACACTAGCCGCGCTGGCCGCCAGCGCATCAATGCGCCCGGTGCAACGCTCGCCCAAGCGCGACAGCGCGTTGTGGATCGCCAGGCCGTCGAACAAGTCGCCGCCGATGCTGTTGAACGCCACTACGACCGGGGAAGCGCCGTCATCCATAGCCCGCAGGTCCTGAACAAACTGATTAGCGCTGACACCCCAGGTGCCGATCTCGCCGTATACAAAGACCTCAATGGTCTGTTGCTCGGCTTCGCCGCTGGCCTGGAAGGTATACCAACTTTTATCCGCGACTTTTACCTGCTTGCCAGCCTTGTCATAAATGCGCGGGACGGTTTTTTTACTCATGGTTGTTCCTTGTCATCAATCGGCTCGATGGCATCAAGCGTGGTGTAGTTGAGGCCCAGATCGGTAGACCTGGCGAGGTCGGCCGCGTTTTCCGCGTCGATTGTTTCCGCGTCGTAGCCGTTGCGCAGACACATCTCGCTGCGCGAACCGAAGCCCGCCTGCACTTCCATCCGCCGCGCCTGGACGTCCTGCACCGGCTGAATGTAGGCCCAGCCTTGTGGCACCCAGCGTGTGCGCAGGTATTCGCGCCGACGTTGGGCGTAGTCCTCCAGCACCATGGCACCGGATAGCACCGCCATGTCCATCCAGGCAGCGCGCACAGGACGACACAGCTGATGCACGTACACGCCGAATTGCAATTGCTCCAAGCGCCGCCGGAACTCGTTGAGCACCACCCGCAGCGCCCGGTCGTTGACCTCGCGCATGTCGCCGGTAAGGATCTCGTAAGGCGTTCCCGAACCCGCCGCCGCAGCCATCAGCTGTTGCCGCATGAAGTCGGGGTAGTTGTTGCCGGCGTCCGGTGGCTTGGAGAACTCGACCTCTTCACCTGGTGCCAGCTCCTGCATGGTGCCGGGCTCCAGGGCCACCATCGGTGTGAAGCCGTCGCGGTCGGTGACTAGCAGTTCTCCTGTCATCGGGTTGCGCGCTTGCGGCCCGGCCTCAGGTGCAGGGCGCTTGATGAAGCCGGCAAACAGGTTCGCCACCTCCTGGCGGAACAACACCGCGTCATCGTAGTTGTCCAGGCTGCGCAGGCGTTTCAGTACCGGCGCCAGACGCGGCACGCCGCGCAGTTGCCCAGGCTCCATCGGTTCAAAGATGTGCAGCACCTGTGTCGCCGGTACACGCACCAGCTGGTTGTAACCGACGTTTAACGACGACGAATCGCGTGGGTGCGACAAGTACACCCAGTACGCCACACGCTTGCCGGCCGGATTGAACTCGATTCCGGCGCGGATGACGTTGCCGTTTTTGGCCGTCTCGAATTTGTCATGTGGGACAAACTCAGGGGCCAGCGCCTGCAGTTGTAGCGGCACCGCCAACCCCTCACTGAGGCTGCGCGGCCGCAACCGCACAAAGCACTCACCGGCCGTTTCAACCGTGCGCGCCACCAGGGCCTGCATGCCGTAGAAGTCGGTCAGCTCATCAGCGTCCGCTTCGTCAACCCAGTCCTCCCACAACTGCTGCTGGAGTTTGCGCAGTTCCGCGTCATCCGTGGTTGGCCTGGGCGTGATGCCGGTGCCGATCAGGTTGCTGACGCGCTTGTCGATGACGTTGAAGGCGTACGGATCATTGCGCACCGCCGCCCGTGAACGCGCCCGCAGGTTACGCAGGGCCGGGGTGTTGATGCTGTTGATGCCGTTGTCGGTGGCTTCCCAACTGGCCGAGCGTCGGCCCTCACCCGCGCCTTCGTAACTGGCCTTGATGTTCGACGGCAGCAAGAATCCATTACGGGTCAGCGTCGGATAGTGTCGTGCCATTAGAGTCCTTTGCCTCCATGCATGAGCCGAACCACGCGAGAGCGCGGCCCGGCGGCTTGACTCAGCGATGTGCGGATCTCGTCACGAGCCTTGAGCAGTTCATCGATGGAACGGTATTCCACCGTGCGGTCGCTGTAGCGCACGGTCTTTTCACCGCGTGCAATGGCGCGCTCGATGGCTTCGAGGTGCTTCGGAGTAAACGACATATCAGCGTCTCTTCAGGTAACCGCTGGTGGAGCTGCGGCGTTGTGGGGGTGCAGCGGGTCGCGGTTGGGCGACCGGGGCAACCGGTTGCGGCGCCACTTGCGGTGTCGCGGGAGCCTTCTCGGCGACCGTGATACGTTCGGCGGCGACCGCCTTTTCATCAAACAAACCGGCCTGGGCCAGCGAGTTCCGTACCCGGTCCCAGTCGTGTTCCTGATACCGGTTGATGCCGAGGTAATGCGCCATCGCCAGGCAATACACCATCAGGTCTAGGGCTTCGTTGCGCTCGGCCTTGCCCTTGATCCACTCGATGCGCTTGTGACCCCGCACGTACTTGGCGACCTTGCGCTCGGCCACGCACTGGGCGAAGAACTCATCCGGCAGGTCGTTGGCAAAGTGCAGCGCACCTGGGCCGGACTCGAACGGGTAGCGGTTGTAGATCCAGTCCTTTGCGGTGTCGGTACCGACAAACCACAGCTCGGCACCGCCGCGTTCGGTCTGGCCCTTCCAGGTCACATCCACCATGGACGGCCGCTGAGCGATCACCGGCTTACCGGGCTTGCTCGCGCCCTTGATGGCGAAGATGTTGCGCCAGCGCCGCACGCGGCAGAACTGGTAAACCTCGTCGGTGTGGTGACCACCCGAGTCGACGGCAACCGCAAGAATGCCCAGGCCGACACCGCACGGATGCCGGTAGCGCTCTTTCAGCAGTTCATCCAGCACCGCCCAAGTGCGTTCGTCCGAAGGGTCACCCGCGATCACACGGTGGTCGATGACCCAGCGCTCCATGCCGACGCCCCAGCCCATCGCCATGAACTCCAAGCGATCAGCCTGCACGTCGACAGCGCCCGTGATCATCATCACGGCGGCGGGCATCGCACCGAGGGAGAACCCTTCCCGGCGCGCCCGCTCGATCAGTACCGATGCCTTGGTCTGCTCTTGCGCGCTGTCCCACACCTTAGCCAGACGGGTGTTGTAGAACACCTGCATGGGTTCAAGGTCGCCTTTGGCCTGGGCCTTTTTCGCCTTCTCGAATTGCTTCGCCAACGACTTCCAGCCCGTCCAACCCAACGGTGAGTACAGCGCGTTGAGGTGGAAGCCGACCGTCTCGCCATCGCCCTTGGCATGGGCGCGCCACTCACCACGGGCAAGCATGTCGCCCTTGTGGTGCTCTTCGATCAGCACGTCGCACTCAGGCCCGGCGCACTCGTAATGCACAACGCTGAAGTCCTGGGAGTAATGCAGCCGCTCCCACTCCAGGGTTTGCATGTGCCCGCAGGTCGGACACGGCACGTAGTAGTAACGCTGGTCGCTGCCCTCGAACAGATCGTCTATGCGCGAGGCGCCCTTGATGGTCGGCGAACTGGAGAAGTAGAACTTGGCATTACGGCCAAAGGTACTGCCCCGCGTTTCTGCCAGCTCGATGGGGTCGCCCTCTTCGCCTACGTCGACTTCCCAGCGGTCGATCTCATCGCCGTACACATAGCGCGCCGACAGCTCGGCCAAGTTGGCCGCAGAGCCGGCGGTGGTGACGTACAGCGAGCCGCCTTCGAACTCCTTGGTGTCCATGGTGTTGCGCGAGTCCCGCGAACGGCTCGCCGCCACACGTTCGCGCAGCACCGGGGTGGCCTTGATAGTCTTGCCGATCCGCGACGACACGCGCTTTGCCAGACCCAGGCTTGGCAGCAGCGTGAGGATGTTCGACGGCACCATGTGGATCAACGCGCCGATCCAGTTCAAGGCGATCTGGGTTTTCATCAGCTGCGAGGCAACCATGGTGACCACACGCTTGCACGGGTGAGCCGGTGACAGGCAACGCATTGGCTCGCGTGCGTAGGGCGTTCGCACGGTGCGATATTTCCCTGGCTCGGCGGCGCCTGTATCACGCGGGATGCGCATGTACTCGTCGGCCCACTGGTCCACCCAGAGGCTGGGGTCCGGACGCAGCCCACGGAAATACGCCTCACGGTACACCTCAGCGCCGTCAGGTTTTTCCGTCTGCATGGGTTAACTCGTAGTGATCAGATCGCGTTCAAGGTCAGCCGAAGACATGCGCTCGGCCTCTTCGAGGGACAGCCGCAGCGCCTTGGTAAGGTGCTGCTCAATTTCCCAAGGGTCGGTCATCGCCGCCAGTTCAGGCGCCAGTTGCGGGGGCATGCTGAGCAATTGATCGCGCAACAAACGTCCGGCGTTGTAGGCCCCGGTGGTGACCGCTTTCATATCCACCAGCGAACCCTGCACCTTGTGAAACTCGGCTTCGGCCAGCTGGGCCAGGTAGTACTCGCGATGTGCGCGCGCCTTCTGGAAGTCGGGTTGCCCGATCTTCGCGCCAGCAGGCTGCGGCGGCGCAGCCGTGTTAGTCGGCTCGACCATGGGGGACAGTTGGCTGTAAACGTCACGCTGGAGCCGGTCTTGTTGGTGTCGAGCTGCGACAGCGGCCTTGCTGGGGTCAGCGGTTTCGAGGATCAGCGCTTCTGTTGCCAGCACGTCGACCTTCTTGCCATCCGGCGACAGCACCAGGCGATTGTTGTCTTTCAGCCAGGTGATGTAGCTCGGCGTCCTGCCGATGCGAACCGCGAAAGCGCTTTTAGACAGGAACAGTGAATCCGTCATAAGCCCTCCTTTTCAACGGCTTTTCAATGAAACCTTTCAATTTCAATGGATTGAATTTCAGTAAGCTGGCATCCCTGCCGCTAACGCTTTCCCGCGGGTTTCATGCCCCGTACCCCTCGAATGCCACCAGGGTCCCCGGCGACTTTTCGGCGCACCATTTTGATGCAATACTCTACAGGCCACGTATTTCGTGGCCTACAGAGCATCAGGCCTGCCCGCTGCCCGAGGGCGGCACATCGCAAACGCCCAACCGCTTGGCCGCCCAGCGTTCGTACAGGCCAATGGCGACATCGGCGCCGGCCATCGCTGTGAGGCAGCCAATGCTCCCCGCCGCCAGGACCGACATACCCGATGCGTGCAACAACATCATGGTGGACAGCCCGCAGACCACACAGGCACCGGACCGGAGGAGCAAGCGGCGGACCAAGGACCAGCCGCTCACCCCCGCCTTGTCGGCCCGCCATGCCTCGCCGGAAATCCCGCCGACCAGGGACAGTACAATCACCATCCAGATCGGCATCTCAATAAGCGCTTGCTGCTCGTTTGTCATCGCCCTACCCCATAAACGCAAAAACCCGGCGCAATGGCCGGGTTCAGTGTGGTGGTGTGTCCCGCTGTCTGCGGTCGCACCTATCGAAGATGACTACTTTTTACAGGTGGATTCCGGTGGCAGCAAGCCTGTTTTAATGCCACCCGGCCAATATCTGGTCAACGTCCTGGCAATGTCGGTGAATATCTTTTCTTCGGCTTCAAGCGCCTCCGGCGCTGTCCTACTGTCTCACTATTCTGAATCGAAGTAGGACAGCTACAGCCCCCCAAATTCGGGGCTCTGCCCTACTGTCCTACCTTTTTTACTTTTCTCTTGTGTATAGAGAGAAAGCTAAAAGCACGCGTGCGCGCCATGAGCGCGATTACGTGCCCGCTATGCTCATGTGTGCGGGAGGCGGTTTTAGGTTGGACAGTAGGACAGACCAACATAGGCGCGGCCTGCGCTTGTCCAACCATGCTTAATAGCGTTCGGACAAGGCAGGACGGTAGGACAGAAGTCCGCAGAGTGACACCGAGGGTCATGCAGCCTTACCCATCAGCATACCGGCTATATGCAGGTGTGCTTCGTGCAAGCGCTGGTAGTACGTATCCCTACTGCATCCGCAGTGGGTGTACTTCTGCAACAGGAAGCTATCATGATTGCAGTAGTGTTCCCACACCACTACAGACAGCTGCGCCGGCAGATGCTTGTTGACGATCAACTCGATATCCGCAGATTCGTCCAGCAGCACCCGACTACCCCGCGTGCCACGTATCAATTCCCCTTTGCACTCCATCAACATGGCGATCATGTTACCGCCACTCACCCCGCCAGCACCGTCCGGCACGGGCGAGTGCAGATCCTGCGCCCATAGCTTGAGCATTTCGTCAATTCGCTTAATCAAAGCATGGCTCCTCGATGACGGACTGCTGCAACGCAGACGCTCGCCCCCAGTCCTTGGGCTTTACATAGGCCCATGGACGCACTCCGCTTTTTGGCAATGCCGGCATGCGCCGCTTCCGCCAGCCAAGCCGGTGCATAATCGCTCCAACCCGCATTTGCTCAGGCTTACCCCAATGGCCGAAGTCCAGCTTCAGCGCTTGGGTAAGGATCTCGTTGCCGGTGGCGGTTTCGCCGATCTGCGACTCTTCCATCCAGGCGAGGATTGGCCCCTCCCATTCGTCAACCACGAAACGCTCGTCCTGCGCCTCGGCGAACATCCAAGACTCGTCCTTGGTCACCCACCAAATATCGCCAGCCTCGAAGCAGAACAACGCTTCAGCCCATAACTGATCACGGATCTCGCGCAGTTGCTCCAGATCGACCTTGTTACAGAACACCGGCCAATAGCGACGGTTACCCGTGGCGTCCTTGAGGTATTCCTCTTGGTTGGTGGTACCCACGAAAACACACTGGCGTGGCACGTCATTCGTTCTGCGGCCGTAGCTTTCGCGGTAGGTGTCGGTAGACGCGGAGAAAAACTGCTTCGCCTTGGTACTTTCTGCCTTGTTGAAACTGTCCAGCTCCCCCAGCTCGACAATCCACTTGCCGCGAATTGCCTGAAAGCTGTCCTTGTCGCCGAGTGCAAAAGGCGTATCCATGAACCACTCGCCGCCTAGCACGCCCATGGCCGTGGACTTACCTGCGCCCTGCCCGCCTTCAAGGATCATCACCGAGTCGGCCTTGCAGCCTGGGCGCATGACACGGGCGACCGCCGAGATTAACCAACGCTTGCCGACCTTGGCCGAGTACTCGCTGGCCTGGACGCCCAGCACGTCGGTTAGCCAGGTTTCAATGCGGGGCACGCGGTCCCATTCCAGCTTTTCCAAGTACTCCCGCACAGGGTGGAACGAATGGTCATGGGCGACAACACTGACCGCCTCGATGACGTGGGAAGCCTTCACGCGCAGGTTGTACTGTTGCGCGAGCCACTTCATCACCCTCATGTCGTCGATGTCTGCCCAGTCGCCGGCACCGCCACCGTAGGGCGCAGACCTTAGTTTCACTATCTTGGAGCTGAAGACGCTGTAACCGATGACACCCGCCCAGCGCTCGTCGTTACCCAGGATCAGCTCGACGTTTTGCATGTGTGCTATCAGGGAGCCGTTTTCGGTGCGAGCGAGCTGGTCTTTCCAGCCGCCCGCTGCAGGAGGTTTGACGACCGCCAGCACCTGGCGGCGGACGGCCTCCAAGCCCTCGGCAACGTGCAGGTCGTTGAAGTCGGTCCACTTGACCTCACGGTCGCCGGAAAACACCGGGGCGACCACCTGGCCGCCGACGATCAGCGCTGCATTGTTCGCCTTCTCTTCGCCAGGATTCCAGGCGTCACCGTTGGGGCGCTTAGTCTTCCAGTCGTCATCGCGGCAAATGATCAGCGGGCAACCAGGGAAGCGCTCGCGCATGGCCTTGCAGACAGGCAGAAGGTTGCCCGCGTCGAAGGCAATGGCCACGGTAAGCGAAGTCGCCATGTGCAGGCTTGCGCCCGTGGCGTAGCCCTCACAGACCAGCACCGGCTCGCCAGGTTCAGGGTGAGGACCGATCAGGTGGAAAGCGCCTTCCTTGGACATGCCGTAGGGCCAATAAGCTTTATCGCGGCCAGTGTCCTCTTGCTTCGCTGGGAAGATCACCTGCAGGCCGACGATCTCGTCACGCACGTTGCACATAGGCACTAAAAATGCGCCGGTACGAGGCGCATAGCGGACCTTGAAGCCAACGATCTGCTTTCGCTCCAGATAGGCACTCCTACCTTTATCCGGCATGCGTTTGAACAGGCCCGCAGCACGGTTGGCCGCGCGGCGTGACGCGTTGGCAGCGGTCTCTGCCGCCTTGCGCTTGGCCTCTTCCTGGCGAGCGCGCATGACTTCACGCTCTTCGGGGCTCATGCGCCCGGCCTTGACTTTGATCTTTTGGCTATCGCCGGAGCGCCAATCACCGAAGCTGCCGAAAATCAGTGTTTCGTTCTTCTCGGTGCGGTGTTCATGGACGACATACCAGCCGTTTTTCTCCTTGCCCTTGTCCTGGCTGGTTTTGCAGCGGGTGAGCTTGCCGAAAACCAATGGTTGAGCGGGCTCAAGGCCATAGTCAGCAAATTGACCCAATACCTCATCGAGCATGTCGGGCCTTCCTGGCTTCGTCGAAGGATTGGCAAGTCACACAGTGGGTGCAGCCAGGGATCGCAATCCGGCGCTCTGTCGGAATCGGTGTGTCGCATTCCTCACAGAACATGAAGGAATGCGCGACCGTGGCGGTTTTGTTTGAGTTTCGTGCAGCGAGTGCACGATCCATGCGCTCCTGCACCAGGTCATTAGCGAAGTCGATATCGTCAGCCACGGTCAGTTCCCCGCGTTGTCTGATTGACGTATTGGGCACGGTTGAGCAAGCCCAACAACCCCTGGATTCCGCGAAACACCTGCAGGCGTATCTCGGCCAGCTCCTGGTCACTCACCACACCATCGCCAATGCTTTTGGCCCAGGTGTCTGCCAGATCGGCCACCTGCCGGAAGTAAGAGGCAATCCCCGTTGTCAGTGTCTCGGGCATATCGCTGGTATAGGTGTCGGCCAGTTCCTGCCAAGTCGTGTCACCGACAAGGGCATGCACCGCATCAAGAATGCGGCGGTCCTTAGTTAGTTCGAGAATCTCGCCGAACTCTTGAACGTTTACGGTGTGCGAAGGGTGGGTGGGAGACAGCTTGTGTTGCAAAGTAGTGGCATTACGGCCGGTAGTGGCTGCAATTGCAGCGGCGCCGCCTGGATAATCCCGGGCGGCGTGGTACAGCGCTAATTCGAGCGTCAGGACTTCCCGTTGTGCTCGATCAACGCAACTCAGAGCGATTCGGCTCATGGCATTAATCCTTATAAGTTGCCAGTGCCGCGCGGCGTGCAGTGGTGTTACATTTGCCGCGTGGCTTGAACGCCGGCAAGATCCTCAAGATCGAAACCGGCACCGTGCCGAGGTGAGCGATCCGTCTCTCACCTCTGGCGCAACAGCTGCCTAATCTGTGGTGGAAAAGGCAGCAACCCAAGACATCCGTGTCTTGGAAGCGCGAGAAAGTGAGGTGGTTTGCATGTGGTGTGCCCTCCTGCCTTCATCGCGACCCGACAGCACTGTGGTGGTGTGTGCCGGGAGGAACTGGGCGGCCCTTGGGTCGCCCTTTTTCTATCTATGCTGCATTTTTTTGTGGGGTCGACGCATGAAGCAACCAAGCCGCATCAAAAGCATTGCCCTTTTGCTCCGCAGCATTCGCCAAAAGCTTGGCGTACTGGGTTTCACCGGTGTAATCGGTTCGCGGCAGGCTCGCTGCCAGACGCCATTTATTCAGCGCTTGGTAGCTACGGTTGCAGACCCTGGCAGCTGCGCCGATGCCCCCCACCGCTTCAAAAGCGAACGCGATGGCATTTGGAAAGTCTGACGGGTTCAACTTAAAGCCCTCAATTCAACTGTTGGTTGATAGTAAAGGTCAACTGACGGATTAGCAACTTCTATGTGATCATCAACCTATGATTGATAAAGAAAGCTTACGCCACATGTTCGCCGAACGGCTCCACGCCGCCCTGGACACTAATAATGTCCGCCAGCATGGGCGCGGCGCAGACGTCCGTGCGCATCTCAAATCCAAAGGCGTCATAAAGACACCTCAAGCGGTCAGCAAATGGCTCAACGGTGCAGCCATGCCTGAAGTAGATAGCCTCACGGCACTATCAGATTGGCTAGGGGTTCGTAGAGAGTGGCTTGAGCATGGCGTAATGCCTGTATTCCCCGATGAAGCGACACCTAGAAGCCTGGGCAGCAACGTAGACAACGTTCCAACCACCAGTGCCAAAATGGGCCTAGTACCATTGATTTCATGGGTACAAGCCGGTTCATGGTGCGAAATGGATGCCAGTGTCGAATCATTTGATGCGGAGCTTTGGCTCCCCTGCCCTGTCAATATCAGCAAGTCCGGATATGCATTACGGGTCGTTGGAGACTCGATGACAAACAATGGGCCTGGTAGAAGCTATCCAGCAGGGTCAGTTATCTTTGTAGATCCTGAGCTGGCTGTTAATAACGGTGATCGGGTCATAGCGACATTACCAAGCACCAACGAAGCGACGTTCAAAGTCTTGGTACAGGACGCTGGGAAGCACTACCTTAAGCCCATCAACCCGCAGTATCCGATCATGGAATTGACTGAAGACATGCAGATTTGTGGAAAAGTTATTGGGACCTTCACACCCGAGTGACCCCTAGCTTTCGATACAAGAGAAGCAGAAACCCAGAAACATCATCCGCCAGTTGTTGACATGATTTAACCAATGGTTGATATTTGCCTCACTCTTCCACCACAGAGCGAGGCAACATCATGCACACCACAGCAACCCTGCACGTCCACCCGGCCGCTGCTAATCCCTCCCGAATCTTTGAAATTCGCCGCCTGGCACAAGACCTCGGCTGCGCTTTCATCGCGTCCAAACCCAAGCTGAAACAGCGCTCCGCACCCGCGCCATTCGATCCGAATGGCGGAGGGCAAGCAGCATGAGCAAGTACAAACTAGACAACCGCACGCTGACCCTACTCAAGGCCCAGGTCAATTTGACCGAGACCTTCAATCATCTTCTGCGTGCTGAAGTTCAGCGTGACGCCCTGGCGTTCCGCCTGAAAGTTGAACGTCGCAAAGTCGATACCCACTTTACTGTTGAACTGGGCAGCGAACGCCACACGCTGACCCTGACCAACAGCAAAAAAATGCACCTCAAGCTTGCGGACTTCATTGAGGAGATTGTTAACGGACCAACCAGCCCTGGCGATTCAACTCTGCCGCATGCAGACAGGCGCTACGGTGTTTTCGAGATCGAACACAAGCAGCGTGTGTTCGACTTGGTGCAAACCGGCGGTGCGCTCAGCCTCGATATGGGTTTCGAGCAACCGATCAACCTGGCTATCCATCGCAACAAAACCCGCACCGGCATCACGACCATCATGAGCATCGGCGTCAGGAAACCTCGCACCAAGTGCTTCACGGTGTGTGGGACTGACGCCGAGATTTACTCCATGGTTGCCGAGTCCATCACCCACCTCGCTGACACGGCGACCCCCGCCGCGCATGCAGCATAGGAGGTCGCAATGGAACGTAGCCTGGAAAAAGCCGCTAAATACTTCGGCCTCACCCGCCCCAAGCTCATCTCGCTCATGCGTGAAAAAGGCTTGCTCAATGATCGCAACCTACCGGCTTTCCCCGTGCGTGATCGCGAGTATTTGCGAGTCAAGAACAGCAACTGGTTCCACGAAACCGCCGGCATGCAGTACAGCCAGTCGACCAAGGTCCGGCAGGCCGGTATTCGCTGGCTCGCTGAACAGCTAAGCCTCGAACTGCCAGCCATTCCGGCAGACAACCGTGACGTGGCCTAGGGAGTACGCCCGCCAGATCATAGCCATGCGTACACGCGAGGAGCGCAACGCCGCGCTCCTCGAAGTGCCGGAGCATCTGCGGGAGTTGACCAAACGCCACTGCCTGAATGCCTGGAATCACCCCCAACGGAAGAAACACAATGGACCACACACTGATTGATCCTGCACTGATCACGCTGCTATCGAGCCCTCGAAACAAGGCGCACGCCCTTTGCAAGCCGGAGGCCGAATGAGTGCTCACGCCGACCAGCAGCCATTGCGGCTGCTGCCCGCACCTGATCCCGCAACAGTCGAACTGCTGTACCGGACATTCGGAGACGTATTGATCCCCGTTGAAAAGGTGCGTGAGCGGTACTTTCGAAACCTCAACAAAGACTCTTTTGCAGCAGAGATCGCCACCGGCCGCATTCAGCTGCCTATGACAACCCTGGTAAACAGCCGTAAGGCACCAAAGTACGCCCATATCAAGCACGTAGCCGCCCTGATCGACATCCGCGCTTACCGAGCAGATGAAGACATGCCGCGTCCAGAAACCGACTCAACCGAGCAAGGCTAGTAATCCCCAACGGCTGCCACCACCAGCCAACAACACCAGGAGCACACCACATGACTGCAATTCATATATACGCACTGATCAGCATCGTTATCGCGCTTGGGATCCTCTACTGGGTCGGCTACAAGGGCGGCTTAACGGATGGTCGAGCCGAGGGCTATGAGGATGGCCACGCTCAGGGTTTTATGGAAGGGATAGACCGGGGCGATTCAGCAAGCGCTACCGAACTTGAGCAAGTCACCGAGCGATGCCGGCGCCTGCAACTTATCTTGGATCTTCAACCACAAGATCGACTCACCCTGTTAGCCATCGCCGAAAAGCTGAAGCTTGCGGCTGACACCTTCAGAGCAGTGAGATCCGAGAGCCAGGCAACGCAAGCACTTGCCTTACGTGACAAGGCTCTGGGCATGGCTGCCCTGCTGGATCCATTCACTCTGGAGGATGCAGCATGAACTTCATCCTCACGTTCACCGGTAAGCACTTCAACCTGTACGAGCCAGACGCCGACATGATCGACCCACGGGACATATCGCACTCGTTGGCCCAATTGTGTCGATTCAATGGCCACACTCGCGAGTTTTACAGCGTGGCACAACACAGCTGCATCGTCGCCGAGCTGGTGCCGGAAGAACACAAGTTAGCGGCCCTGCTCCACGATGCGACCGAGGCGTACCTGGGCGATATGACCCGGCCACTGAAACAGTGGATGCCCGACTACCGAGGATTTGAGGACGTCGTTTGGGGGCGCATCTGTGAGCGCTTCGACCTGGCCTTAGATCTACCCGCATGCATACACCAGGCTGACCTGATTGCGCTGGCCACCGAGCGCCGCGACCTCATGCCAACCGATCCGGCTATCTGGGATTGTTTGGTCGGCATCGAGCCCATGGTTGAAATCATCCGTCCATGGCCTGCCGCAGAGGCACGCAACACCTACCACCAGCGCCTGATGGACCAACTCGCTATTGAACACCGGAGGAAAGCGGCATGAAGAACCACCAGGACAACGCCAATGCCCAGCCCGCTTTGCTCCGCACTGCAGGTAGCGTCAACACCCTAGAAACAAACAGTCTCTGCTGCGTAGCAGCAGGCATTATTGCTCCTCCCAGCGCCACTGCCGAGGCACTTATACCCCACGAAAAGCTGCGCGGGGCAGCGCTCAGTGATGCAACGCTAACCACTTCGCAACGCTCGCTCGCGCAGCCTGCCTTGGGGTATACGCATGCTTTTGCCACTATCGAGGTACCTCAAGAGAAGAAAACAGGCCGATGTGATGGGCCCACAGGTCTTATCGGGAGAGCCGCATGATGGAATTCCAAAGCGAAATGCTGGCCGACGAAGAATTGGCGACCATCACCGGCTATCAAATCCCTTCTAAGCAAATTCACTGGTTGACCGAAAACCGCTGGGAGTTTGTTCTGACTCGCGCGCGCCGCCCAATAGTAGGTCGGGTTTATGCCCGACTGAAACTGTCAGGCGTCAAACCTTCCGCTGCCAATGTCGTGACTGAAACCTGGTCGCTCGACCTCGCAAATGTGAGCTGACTAATGCGCCAGAAAAGTAGAGCCAATCGAGATTTGCCGCCACGGATGATACGGCGCATTCGCAAGGGTAAGAGTGGAAAGACTTGGACATCGTATTACTACGACGGAAGGACTGCCGACGGGAAGCGGAAGGAAATCCCACTTGGTACTGACCTCGATCAGGCCAAAGTGGAGTGGGCCAGACTGGAACGCAAGACACCACCGAAGCCCAATCATCTGATGAGCTATGTATTTGATCGCTACGAAAAGGAAATCATCCCGGGCAAGTCGATTCGCACCCAGTCAGACAACCGCAAAGAACTTAAGCAACTCAGAAGAGCATTTGAGAGCGCCCCCATTGAGTCGATAACGCCTCAAGTAGTAGCGCAGTACCGTGACGCCAGGACGGCAAAGGTGAGGGCCAACCGTGAGATCGCTCTGCTCTCCCATGCATTTACCATTGCACGCGAATGGGGGGTGACTGACAAAGCAAACCCTTGCTTTGGCGTTCGCCGCAACAAGGAAAAGCCACGGGACTATTATGCCGGTGAAACCGTATGGAACGCGGTATACGCGGAAGCGGTACAGGAGCTCAAGGACGCAATGGATCTGGCCTACCTGACCGGCCAACGTCCCGCCGATGTGCTCAAGATTGCAGCCACCGACTTGAACAATGGCTTTTTGCTGATTGGTCAGGGCAAGACCGAAAAACGTCTCCGTCTTCGTTTGGAGGATGCCGGAATCCAATCCGGACTGAGTAGCTTTATCGACGACCTGCAAGAACGCAGAGCCGTCAATGGAGTCCGCACGTCAACCTTGATAACAAACGCTTCTGGACTTCGCATGAGCCAGCAGATGCTGCGTAATCGGTGGGACGACGCACGAGAGAAGGCAGCAATCAAAGCGTTAGCTGATGGTGATCCTGCGCTGGCGACGAGCATTCGTCAGTTTCAGTTCAAGGATATCCGGCCAAAAGCTGCTAGCGAGATCGAGTTGACGCACGCGAGCCGCCTACTAGGTCACTCCACAGAGGAAATGACCAAGAAGGTATATCGGAGAGTCGGTGAAATTGTGAAGCCTACGAAATGACCCGTTGCTACCTATACGATAGGCAGAAAACGGCCAAAAGCAGTCCCTAACACCTGAGAATTAAGCCAAGCCGCGAAGCGGTGTCGGCTTGAATGAATTGTCAGGTCACGGCCGTTCCAGCTGGGATCCAAAGATCATCGCCCTCAACATCATAGGTGCGCTGCTCGCAGCCACCGTCTTTGCAGCGGACATAGGAAAGCATACGGGTCGCGCCATCGCTGTGCGCCACCAACCAGTAGTAAGCATACCCATCATTCGAAAACTCGCTATCTGGCCAAACTTCGATACTGGGATGAAATGCACTAAGGCGAGAGAACACTTCCGTCGATTTAATCATGGGTATGTCGGACATACTCTTTCCTGCGGTTAATTGTTTTGGGATTCAAATTGGCCGAGTATTAAAAATATCACTAAAAGCCTGCCTCAGGTTGAACCCCTTCCGCGTGCTTCTTCTAGGTGCGCAAAATACTGGTCAGACATTAATTTTATGGCGCCGGCGGCACTTAGTTCGATCATGCGCCGATAAGCGTCCGCTTTTGGCCGATTGCTGCCCCTGGCGAGAGGCATAAAACGGCCAGAAGCGGACGGTGAACCAGTAAATAAATCTGCCCCTTTGCTGCAGCCCTGTCAGTGCGCTAGTGCAGCATTTAGGATGTGTTGTAGTGACAGTCCTATGTTGTTTTCGTTGTCATGAATGCTAAAAATAATTGAAGCGTCTTTTTTTTGCTGCGCAAGTTTTTCTTTGAGTTTTTTAGAGAAGTCTTTTCCTAGCACTCTGCCAAGACCTCCCTCTCCTAGAGGTATTTCCTGTTTCGCTGTAGCTGCCTTTGTTGCGTCATCTCTTTTTTGATAGATGCGCCTGTCTTCTGCTATATCTTGACGCTTGCCTACGAATTTGTCTTCAAAGCCGATAGCGTTCTCATTGAATATTTCTTCGTATAGTCGGTTTACTTCTTCTATTTCAATTTCGTAAATTCTTGCAATGCGCTCAGGGTTAAGAAATAGAGATTCAATGTCTGTATCATCAGTAATCCATAAGGTTACATTAGCATGATCATATTTCTTCTTTAATTCGGCCCTCTCTTTTGGGGTCATAAAATCCCCGTCGCGGTGTAATACTATGTGAGGCATGCATGTCATGTTTAATAGTGATTCACAAGCATTCAGCGTTGGCAGCGATTTACTCCCGGATACCGGCCAGACAGATACTGCTCTCTCAAGTTGCGGCCATTGCTTTAGTATGGATTTTAGCTCTGCGGGCTTTCCATCTTCTGTTATTAGTATTATTTTTTTGTCAAGGATTCCCCAGCCCATGCGCTGCCGTATATTGTCGCCGTCTTCCTCGTGCACTGCCCCTTCGTTCATCCAAACTATCTGCGCACTTATTGGCATCGCTCTAACAACGTTTGGGCTGTGAGTGGTTAACACAACCGACATTTCATATTTATTGACAACTTCGGCAAGTGCTAGAATTAAATTTTCTTGCCTATCCGGATGGAGGTGGGCATCTGGTTCATCAATTAGTAGCAGTTGTGGCCGGTAGAGTATGATGTAGGCGAATATTTGAATGCATTGTAAAACGCCCGTTCCAGCCATCTCTAAAGGCGTCCAGTAATCCTCTGCCATTGAAGATGTTTGGATTTTTGCATTTATCTCTGAGTGCCTTATTTCGTCAAACTCTACCTTTATTTTTATAGCTCCTAGAACCTTTGAGCAAAGCTCGGATAATTTTTCAATGGAAACATCGTCGCGTGGGTCATCTTTGATCAGCAAGAGAATGTTTCTTAAAACGGTGTTGGCATCTCCGCTTGCGGCCTGTTTTAAAACTGGAAGTCGGGAGCGTTTTTCCTCGGCTAGAGGTACACCGGCTAGGCCAGGTATGTAGCTTGAAAAAGGGCGGTTCTGATCGGAGAGTATTGTATAAAAGTCAGCATTAATAGAGTCGTTACTGAGATCAACCTTGACAGCTTCGTTATTCCCTTGGCTGATTTTAACTATGGACTCAAGATTTTCTTGTTGACCATCGTTTGTGGAGTGACTGAATGTGACCTTGACTGATACCTCCGGATTTTCTCCTCTGCCTTGTCTGAGTTCTTGGTTGTTCCCAACTGTGCGTATTTGTATTGTTGGGTTGAAATCAAAATCGTGAGCAGAGATGCTTCGTGATTGGTTTCTAACTACCTTAGGGTTTGCTACGCATCTACAGGCCCAATGTATTGCCTGTAATGCAGATGACTTCCCTGAACTGTTTTGCCCGACGAGTACGGTTAACCCTGTTGATAATGGGATTGTTGCTTCTTTTATTGCTTTGAAGTTTTCAATTTTTACAGCGTCTAGCTTTATGGGCATTTTATTCTGTTCCATAGAATGGATTTATTTTAACGTTCTTATTCAGGGCCTATTTCTTGTCGTCGGGCCTAGCAGCTTTGGGGTAATCGCTACCCCACGCTCTAGCTGGTCAAGTCTCGATCGTTCCCAGTGCGACATATTCCACCCAGATCAGTCGTCGTTCCTGTGCTTGATATTGCTTCCCAGCCCTCTTGGTCGGCTTGGTCGTCATCGTCGATGATCATCCGCGAGTTCGTCGTTGAGTTCTGCATCGTCGACGTAAACTCGCTATCGAGCGGATGATCGCAGAACCCTCGGGGGCAGGCCAAGAAATTGATGCGGGCAGCAGGTGACTGCTTCTGGCCGTTAGTGGACGCTTAGGCTCCTTAGTCTCGAGCACAATCCCACGTCCAATCGAGGAGAGGCATACCGATAACGGCGTCTTGAATTACCCGAAAAAAGGTAGGGTTGCGGAAGCGATCAGAAAAATTGCGGAAGCGATGACCAAATCCCAGACAATAAAAAACCCCGTAGACGTTAATCTACGGGGCTTCTAAGAGTGGAGGCCGAGGTCGGAATCGAACCGGCGTAGGCGGATTTGCAATCCGCTGCATAACCATTTTGCTACTCGGCCTCAAACGATCAATGCCCTTAGTGCTGGCACTCACCGCATGCAAACTTGAGTGGGCTACGTGAAGCCTGCCTCTACTCTAACTCATTGAATACATTGAAGTTTTTAAAGCTTCTATGCGTTCGATGGGCGCCATTATGTACTCATTTGCCGGGGCCTGCAACCCCTTGATTTCAAAAATATTTCGTCCTGGCATCAAGGCGTTGCGGGGCTGGAGGACTCCTGAATGACCTGCTGGCGGTACTGGGGGTCGGCGTGGATCTGGGCCTCGGTGAACGGTAACGGGCTGAGGGTTTTGCCGGAGAATGCCTGGGTCTGGTCCTTGAAATAGGGAGAGGCCGGGTTGCTGGATTGGGAGAACGCCAGCAGGCCTTCGGCATGGGGCCCCTGGTCGTCGAAGGTGACGATTTGCAGGTAGCTGCTGCCGCTGACCACTTCACGCTTGCCGTCGGCGCGAGGCACGCTTTGCATGGCGTTGTAGATCCCCAGTTCCTGCGGGCCGCCGTGGATCGGGGTTTGCCCGGAGAGCTGCACATCCCCCCAGATGCTGGTGGCGCTCAGCCCGCGCTTGGCGACATCGGCAGTAGAGGCCAGCATGGCGGCGCGCAGCGCGTTGGCTACCGGTGCGCGATCAATGGCCAGGCCGCGTGGGGTGGTGAGCGGTTGGGCCGGGTCGAATGCCACGCGCCAGGCGTCGGGCATCGGCTGCAGGTGGTTCATCAGGTTGATGAAGTGCACCAGGCCCACGCCGCTGTCTAGATTGGCGTGGCGGTCCCAATTCTTCAGGCTGGTACACAGGGGTTGCAAGGCCTGCGCATCTGCCGCGAGGCGCTTGGCGCAGAACTCAAGCAGATCCGGCATGACCTGGCCGGCCAGGTACACCTCGTTATCCATCACCATGTTGCGCAGGTCGGCCACGCCTATCGGGCGATTGCCCAGGCTGTGCAGACGCTCCAGGGCGAAGCGCGCACGCGGACCGAGGCCGATGCGGTCCTGGCTGATCAGCGGCGAGAAGCCCGTCAACGGCGCCTGCGGGTTGGCCAGCCAGGCTGAGTCATTGGAATGCTGGACGTAGTCGCTGCGTTGCAACTGCGGCAGTTGGTCGGCGGGGAATATTCCCGGCTGGGCGGCATCCGGGTCGACCTCCCAGGCGCAGGCGCTGTGGGCGCCGTCCAGCACAATCATCTGCAAACCGGCGCGTGGGTCGCTGCAGCTGGCCAACTTGGCCGCGCTGACGTTAGGCACCACCGACAGGTTCATGTACAGGCTCTGGCCCTGGTCATCGGCGGCCACGGTGTTGACCCACGGGATGCCTTGCAAGGTCTGCACCGACGTTTGCAGCGCCTTGAGGCTGGTGGCGCGGTTCATGGCGTACCACTGCTGCAGCACGCGGTCGTTACCCAGGTTGGCGTCGCGCAGGCTGAAGGCGTAATGCGCATCCCAGTCGAGCTTGCCGGGCCATTGCACCACCGGGCCGAATTGCGAGCTGTAGAGGGTGTGACTCACCTCTTTGACGCTGCCGTCGGCCTGCTTGACCTTGACCGTCACTGCGGTTTTATCCAGGGGGATCGATTGACCGTCGAGCAGATAGCGCGTGGCGTCCTTGGGGTCCAGGGTCAAGCGGTAGAGGGTAAAGTGCTTGGACGTGTCGACCGTATGGGTCCATGCCACATGCTGGTTGAAACCGATATTGATCACCGGCAACCCCGGCAACGCGGCCCCCATGACATCAAGCTGGCCGGGGATGGTCAGGTGCATCTCATAAAAGCGCATACCGCCGACCCACGGGAAATGCGGGTTGGCCAACAACATGCCGCGCCCGTTGAACGATCGGTCGCGCCCCACCGCTACCGCGTTGCTGCCGCGATCCAGGCTGAAACGTTGTTGTTGCGCAGCGGCCACTGCAAAGGCCTTGGCGTCGGGCTGTACTGCGGCGCTGGCGTTGGGCGGCGTCGCGCCCACCAGCGCCTCGGCGAATTGGCCGACACCGCCTTCGACCAACAGACGCCGCGTCAACTTGACCAGATCGCCGGCCACCAATGGCCTGACCCACTCGCCGTGGCATTGGGCCGGCGCGCCGTGTTCTTGCAGGTAACGGTTATAGCCCGCGACATAACCTTCAATGCGCTGCTGGATCTGTGGGCTCTGCGCCGTCCAGAACGCGGTCACGGCGGCCGGTGTGTTCAACCAGTTGAAGAACACATCGCTGGCCAGGTTGTTGCGTTCTTCCAGGGTCGACTGGTCCGGGCCGAAGTAGCGCGCGCGCTCACCGTTGACCGTCACCACCTCGTTGGCCAACAGGCACAGGTTGTCCTGGGCATAGGCGTAACCGATGCCGTAGCCCAGGCCACGCTCATCGTTGGCGCGGATATGCGGCACGCCGAAACCGGTACGCTGGATCTGCGCCTGCGTCACCTGCTCGCGCGCCGACACGGCCAGGCTGGCGCCCAGCAACACTGCGAGCGCACATACCCTGGACAACTTGTTGTTAATAATCACACCGACTCCGCCGTCAAATGAACGTCTTCACGCGGGGCAACCACCCCACCGTAAGAACGCACATCAACGCGCGGAATTTAGCCCGCAGAGTGTGACAAAACCGATACCGACGAAATTTCTACATCCCGCGCTTCATGATTTCACCGGCTCGTTCGTCTTATTGAATAAGAGCGCCATCATTTTCCTGATCAGGCTCTGATAAGGAGTTTTTGCATGTACAACCCGCAAGTGCCCACGGACGGACATCTCTCGGCCGCCGACGCCAAGTTCGGCAATGGCACCCCGGCCTACGACAAGACGCCGGAGCAGCAAGGCAACCAACGAATTCGTTATCTGCTCAAGTGTTTCGGCCTGCGCACCAGCCTGATTCGGCTGAAGGTCATCGACGCCCTGCTCACCGCCGCCGACAACCAGCGCAGCCTCGGCGTACGCGGTGTGCACAGCCATCTGCTGGCACTGGGCATTCCGTTGTCATTTCTCAGCGTGCGTGAAGTGCTCAAGCGGCTGTGCAGCGAGGGCGTGATCACCCTCAATGCGGATAAAAGCTACAGCCTCCATGAAGAAGCCGCCAAGGTGCTCGACAGCCGTACCTGATTCAGGGCTTGACCTTGCGCCGCATGATGCCGTTGAGCACCACCACAACCACCGCGACTACGATGGCGATGGTCTGGAACGCCTTCTCGCTGATCACGCCGGTGCTCTGCAGGTACGACAGGCCAAACATGGTCGCCAGTACCGCGAGAACGATCAGAATCGAGTATTTCAAACGTTGCTTGTGAGTCATGACAAGTTCCTGGACCTGAAAAATGAAAGGCGCTGACCGGCCACGATCGGCGCAGGCCGGCTATGTTACAGGCGATGCAACGCTTTGGCTTGCCCCGGCGGCTCGCGCAGCAGGCCGGTGCCCGGCCCGGCACACAGTTCAACCAGCCAGTCGACGAACACCCGCACCCGCAACGATAACTGGCGATGGGGCGGGTACAGCGCCGTCAGGGCCATTTTTGGCACAGCCACCTGGGGCAGGACTTCCACCAGGCGGCCCTCGGCCAGTTGCCGCACCGCGTGGTAATACGGGGCCTGTATCAAGCCGTAGCCGGCTTCGCACGCGGCGAAGTAACCGTCGGAGCTATTGACCGCCACCCGCTTGGGCAGATCCAGCGCACGCACATCGTTGCCAACCTGAAACTCCAGGCCGAAGCGCTTGCCACTGGCGCTGGAGACATACTCGACCATGTGATGACCGGCCAGGTCGTCAAGATCGGCGGGCATGCCGGTACGTTCCAGGTACGCCGGGCTCGCCAGGGTCAACTGGTCCATCAGCGCCAGCGGCCGCGACACCAACGACTCATCCAGCGCCGCGCCGCCGCGCAACACGCAGTCCACGCCTTCGCGGATCAAATCCACGGGGCGGTCGTTCAAGCCGATATCCAGCTCGATCTGCGGGTAGCGCGCGGTGAAGGCCGGCAGCGCCGGAATCACAATCAAGCGGCCGATGCCGGAGGGCATGTCCACACTTAAAATGCCGCGAGGGTTCTGTCGGCGTGTGGAAAACACCGCCTCGGTTTCCTCCAGGTCCGTCAGCAATTGCACGCAGCGCTGGTAGTACGCCGTGCCGTCCGGGGTCGGACTGACCTGCCGCGTGGTGCGTTGCAGCAGCTGCACGCCCAGGTGCGCTTCCAACTGCTTGATCAGGATCGTCACCGACGCGCGCGGCAGTTGCAGGCTATCGGCGGCTTTGGCGAAGCCGCCCAGTTCGACGATTCGCGTGAATACGCGCATGGCATTGAAGCGATCCAAGGAAATTCCTCGCCGATTATTTAGAAATTACAAACAGTGATAGCGCTTTTAGCCTGTTTATCTTGTTTTTGTCGAGGATAACAATGGCGCCCTACCCCATCCAGGAGCAGCATCGATGCAAACCCGTCAACTTGGCACCCACGGCCCCCTCGTCTCCGCTATTGGCCTGGGCTGCATGGGCATGAGCGATTTCTACAGCCCCGGCAGCGACACCCGCGAAGCCACCGCCACCCTGCACCGCGCCCTGGAACTGGGCATCAACTTCTTCGACACGGCGGACATGTATGGCCCGCATACCAATGAGCAGTTGCTCGGCAAAGCGTTCGCCGGCAAACGCGACCAGGTGTTCCTGGCCAGCAAATTCGGCATCATCCGCGACCCGGCCACCCCCGCCTCGCGCGGCGTGGACGGCAGCCCCGAATACATCCGGGCCTCCATCGACGGCACCTTGCAACGCCTGGGCGTGGAAACCCTCGACCTCTATTACCAGCACCGCATTGACCCACAGGTGACCATCGAAGAAAGCGTCGGCGCCATGGCCGAGCTGGTCAAACAGGGCAAGGTGCGTTACCTCGGCCTCAGCGAAGCCTCCGCCGCCACTTTGGAGCGGGCCCATAAAATCCATCCGATCAGCGCGCTGCAAAGCGAATATTCACTCTGGAGCCGCGACCAGGAAAGCAACGGCTGCCTGCAGGCCTGCCAGCGCCTGGGGATCGCATTCGTGCCCTACAGCCCGCTGGGGCGCGGCTTTCTGACCGGCGCACTGCGCAGTCCGGACGACTTCAGCGCCGACGACTATCGCCGCTCCAACCCACGATTCCAGGGCGACAACTTCACGAAAAACCTGCAATTGGTCGAACACGTGCGCAGCCTGGCCGCGGACAAGGGCGTGAGCGCCGGGCAACTGGCCTTGGCCTGGGTGCTGGCCCAAGGCGATTTCATCATTCCGATCCCCGGTACCAAGCAGCGGCGCTATCTGGAAGAAAACGCGGCGGCGGTGGCCGTTGTGCTGAGCCCGTCAGAGCTGGCGACGCTGGATGCGATTTTCCCGGCCGATGCAACCGCCGGCCTGCGCTACCCCGAGGCCGTGATGGCGATGCTGGATATCTGACACCGCCGACCAGAAAGCACCGTTGCTGAGCGGTGCTTCGACTTTTCTTGCACCATCGTACCTAAAGCTCCTACCCGCCTCGCCGATACCCCTACGAAGCTCCAAGAAAGCCGCGTCGACAATAAACGCTTCGTAAGGACGATCCCATGCCCCCACTGCGCTCCATTCAAGCCCGCTATACCCTGTTTCTGGTGTTGTTCGTCCTGGTGTTATTCGTGTTGACGATCGTCGGCATCGGCCAATTGGTCGCGCCCACGTTGCGCCATACCGAAGAACAGGTGGTCCTCAACCGCATCGACGAAGTGGCGAAAACCATCCAGGGCGAACTGAACAAGGTTCAGGCCCAGCAACGCAGCATTACCCAGACCATTGCGCTGCTGGACAGCGATGCCATCGACAAAGTCCTGCCTGGTCTGGTTGACCAGTACGGCGAGCTCAAAGTGTTCGGCGGCGGCATCTGGCCGCTGCCCAACCAGCGTACGCCGGGGCGCAATAAGCACAGCACGTTCTGGCACCGCGATGCCTCCGGCAAGTTGGCGGTCAACACCTTCTGGAACAGCGACCCTGCCCCTAACTATTACGACCAGAGCTGGTACAAAGGCGGCCTGGCCTCGCCGCGCGGTCAATGCGCCTGGGCCGCCGCTTATAAAGACGATGCCAGCCAGGAGCCGCGCACCAACTGCGCCATGGCGATCCAGCGCGATGGCGCGGCCTACGGCGTGGCCACCATCGACGTGACACTCGGCTTCTTCAACGAGCTGGTGGCCAGCAAGGAAAAAGACATCAGCGGGCAAATGCTGATTGTGGAAGGCGACGGCAAGATCATCAGCAACAGCACGCGACTGAACAGCCCAGTGGTGTTGAAGAACATCAGCGAACTCACCGCCACCTCGGCGTTCGCCAGCCAGGTCAGCAAGGCGCTCGCCCATCGCGACCAAGGTTTGCAGCGCAGTGAATTCGACAACGGCGGCGTCGCCAGCACCTTCTATATGCGCCCCATCGAAGGCACCCCGTGGTTCCTCGCCACGGCCCTGCCCACTTCCTTGATCACCGCCCAGCGTGACGACGTACTCGGCACCCTGGCGCTGCTGCAGATCCCCATGGTGTTGCTGCTGGTGCTGCTGGCCGCGTACGCGATCCGCAAGCTGGTGCAGCGCATGAAGACGCTCAAAGCCAACATAGACGCGCTGTCCACCGGCGATGCCGACCTGACGCGGCGCATCACCATTCGCGCCGAAGACGAACTGGGCGCCATTGGCCATTCGGTCAATCGTTTCATCGTGTACCTGCAAAACATGATTGGCGAAGTCACCCAGGCCACGGCGGCCATGTCCACCGGCCTTGAGCAACTGCAGCGCACGTCGGCGCAGACCAACCAGATCCTGGTACGGCATGCCTCGGAAACCGATCAGACCGTCACCGCCATCACCGAGATGAGTTCCACCGCCGACACCGTTGCGCAGAACGCTGCCGAAACGGCCGCGTTCACCCAGCGCGCCAACGAACATGCCGACCGCTCGCGCGTGGTGGTGGGCGAAGCGTCCAGCAGCGTCGGTGCCCTGATCGGTGAAGTCGCCAGCGCCACGCACACCGTGGAAAACATGCGCCAGGACGCCGCGCGTATCACCGAGACCCTTGAGGTGATCGGCGCAATCGCCGGCCAGACCAACCTGCTGGCCCTCAACGCCGCCATCGAAGCCGCGCGGGCCGGCGAGCAGGGCCGTGGCTTCGCGGTGGTAGCAGACGAAGTACGCGCCCTCGCCGCACGCACCCAGGCCAGTACCTCGCAGATCAACGAGATGCTTACGCGCCTGACTACCGGGGTAAACTCGTCGGTCGCCGCCATGGAAAACACCCAGGCCAGTTGCCAATCAGCGGCGGATGCCACCGCGCGGGTTAACACCGGACTGGATGAGATGGCCGGCTCGGTCAGCCATATCAACAACCTCAGCACCCAGATCGCCACGGCCGCCGAGCAGCAAAGCGCGGTGACCGAAGAGATCAACCGCAGCATGGTGCAGATCCGACAAATGGTTGAGGCCTTAGTGCAAAGCGGCCATGCCACCGAAAACAATACCCAAAGCCTGCTGGAGGCCAATGGTCGAGTCATCAGCCTGATGAGTCGTTTCAAGGTGCGTTGATCCTGCCCTGAACACTCCCGTGCAAAGCGCGGGAGTCAGACTATTCTGACAGTTCAAGATGCTTCTTCCCGCCACACAGGAGGTGTGTCATGCGCGCTGTCGAGCAGTCGGTCCGCTTGGAGCGGATCAGTCAGGAACGCTTTATCCGGGCCTCCGTCGAGGCCGTCTACGCCTACGTCACCCAGCCCGACCGCTGGCACGAATGGCATCCCACCTCCCTCGGCGCAGAGACCGGCACCACCGGCTCTCTGGGAGTCGGCGCGCGTTTTACCGAGATGATCGACCTGCTTGGCGTGCGCGTTCCCATGAGCTACCGCGTACAAATTGCCCGGCCTTGCGAGGAGTTCAAGAGCGTCTTCACCTCCCTGGCCGTGGACGGTTCGATTCATTTTTTCCTGCAGCCCTTTCGCGACGGCACGCTGTTCAAGCGGGTGCTGAGCTATGAAACCGAGTTGCAGTTGGTGAGCTTGCATGACCGCATGATCGAACTCTCGGACGTGGCCCTGGACCGCCTCAAGCAGCATCTGGAACAACCAGCTTCGGAATAATTTGAAACATCTCAGCGCAGCCAACCGGCTGCGGGCACTGGCTTGCCGGCGAGGACGTCGTCATGATCGCCGCCATTCCAGTGCACCTCCTGCGAGAGCCCCCATGAAAAAACCATTGCGCCTGTTGCTGCTGAGCGCCCTGTTGGCCACCCCCCTGGCCCAGGCCGCCGACCTGATCCTCATCGACGTGCACCGCGACGCCAACTGCGGTTGCTGCAAAAAATGGATCAGCCACCTGGAGAGCAACGGTTTCAAGGTTAATGACCATGTCGAAGCCGATATGAGCGCCGTCAAGCAGCGCCTGGGCGTGGCGCCGCGCCTGCGTTCGTGCCACACCGCCGTGATCGACGGCAAGTTCGTTGAAGGCCACGTGCCTGCCGAGCAAGTGCTGGCATTGCGCAAGCGCGACGATCTGCTGGGCATCGCAGCGCCGGGCATGCCCATGGGTTCACCGGGCATGGAAATGGATGGCCACGCCGATGCCTATCAGGTCATTGGCGTGAGCCGCGACGGCAACGATGCAGTGGTGGCCGACTACCCGGCACACTGATCGGTGTCGATGGGTTACCTGGGGCTGTTCTTCGCGGCATTCGGCGCCGCAACCCTATTGCCATTGCAGTCGGAAGCCGTGCTGGTGGGGTTGCTGCTCAGCGAGCATTACAACCTGTGGTTGCTGCTGGGCATCGCCACCCTGGGCAATGTGCTCGGTTCGCTGGTCAACTGGTGGCTGGGCCGTTGGGTAGAACATTTCAAGCAGCGTCGCTGGTTCCCGGTCAATCCGCGGCAGCTGGACACAGCCGGTAAACATTACGCACGCTGGGGGCATTGGACACTGTTGCTCAGTTGGGTGCCGATCATCGGCGACCCGCTGACCCTGGTGGCTGGGGTCATGCGTGAACCTTTGTGGCGTTTTCTGCTGCTGGTGACGCTGGCCAAAAGCGCGCGTTATGGCGTGTTGGCGGCCGTGACCCGGCAGTGGCTGTTAATTCCCACTTAATCGTGCGCCAACAGCATCCGGACACCCTTTTTCGGAGCCCGTCCATGCGTTTATTTCGTGAATTCTGCGTCGCCGGCCTGTTGACGGCCACTGCGACAACGGCGTTTGCCGCCACCTACGGCCCTGAGCTGCAGGGTTTTGAATACCCGTATCCTATCGAACGTTTCAACTTCCAGTCCCAGGGCAAGACCCTGCAGATGGGCTACATGGACGTGCCGGCCAAAGGCAAAGCCAACGGGCGCAGCGTCGTGCTGCTGCATGGCAAGAACTTCTGCGCGGCCACCTGGGAAGGCACGATCAAGGCCCTCAGCGACGCCGGTTATCGCGTTATCGCCCCAGACCAGATTGGCTTTTGCACCTCCAGCAAGCCCGACAGCTACCAATACAGCTTCCAGCAATTGGCCCTGAACACCCACCAATTGCTGGAAAAGCTCGGCATTCAAAAGGCCACGCTCCTCGGCCACTCCACCGGCGGCATGCTCGCCACCCGCTACGCGCTGATGTACCCCAAGCAGACCGAACAACTGGCCATGGTCAACCCCATCGGCCTGGAGGATTGGAAAGCCCTGGGCGTGCCCACGCTCAGCGTCGACCAGTGGTATGAGCGCGAGCTCAACGTCAACGCCGAGGGCATCCGTAAATACCAGCTCGACACTTACTACGTCGGACGGTGGAAGCCGGAATACGAGCGTTGGGTGGATATGTACGCCGGCTTGAGCGATGGCCCCGGGCATAAACAGGTCGCATGGAACTCGGCGCTGATTTACGACATGATCTTCACCCAGCCGGTGTACTACGAGTTCAAGAATCTGCAGGTGCCGACGCTGCTGCTGATCGGCACGGCCGACACCACCGCGATCAACAAAGGCATCGCGCCGCCGCAGGTCAAGGCAACGCTCGGCAACTACGCGGTCCTGGGCAAGCAGGCGGCCAAGCTGATCCCCCATGCAACCCTGGTGGAATTCCCGGGCCTGGGGCACGCGCCGCAGATGGAAGAGCCGGCGCGCTTTCACCAGGCCTTGCTGCAGGGCTTGAATACCCTTTAACCCTTCCCTTGAAGAGGCGCGTGTAAATGTCGGTACAGATCGCAGTCATTGATGATTGGCAGAGGGTTGCCGGTGGTGTGGTGGATTGGTCAGTACTGGAGGCCATCGGCCACGTGCACTTTTTGCACGACTATCCGGCCGACACCGCCACCCTGATCGAGCGGTTGCAGGGCTTCGAGGTCATTTGTGTGATGCGCGAGCGCACCGTCTTCGATCAGGCCCTGCTGCGGGGGCTGCCGCGGCTCAAGCTGCTGGTGACCGGCGGCATGCGCAATGCCGCCATCGACCTGCCCGCCGCCACGGCTCTGGGCATCCAGGTGTGCGGGACCGACAGCTACAAACACGCCGCACCGGAACTGACCTGGGCGCTGATCATGGCCAGCACCCGCAACCTGCTGGCCGAAGCCAACTCGTTGCGCGCCGGCGGCTGGCAGCTCGGCCTGGGCGGCGACCTGCATGGCAAGACCCTGGGCATTCTCGGGCTGGGCAGCATCGGCCAGAAGGTCGCGGCATTCGGGCAGGCATTCGGCATGCGCGTCATCGCCTGGAGCCAGAACCTCACGCCGGAGCGCGCCGCCGCTGCGGGTGTGACCTGGGTCAGCAAACAGCAATTGTTTGAACAGGCCGACATTGTGAGCATCCACCTGGTGCTCAGCGAGCGCAGCCGTGGCCTGGTGGACGCCCAGGCATTGGCGTGGATGAAACCCAGCGCGCGGCTGGTGAACACTGCCCGCGGGCCGATCGTGGATGAACAGGCGCTGGTGCAGGCCCTGCAAAGCGGCCAACTGGCCGGCGCGGCGCTGGATGTCTACAGCCAGGAGCCATTGCCCGCCGACCACCCGTTTCGTCAGTTGCCCAACGTGCTGGCCACGCCCCACGTGGGCTACGTGAGCGAGCAGAACTATCGGCAGTTTTATGCACAAATGATCGAAGATATTCAGGCCTGGTCCCGTGGCGCTCCGGTTAGGGTGCTGGGCTAAATGGGCGGGCCTGGCTTGTCGAATCGTCGCACCTCCCGCGCTGGGCTGCGCAGCAGCCCCAAATAAGCACACGCAAACCGACTCATGCATCGAACGCACCCTTTGGGAGCGCTGCGCTTTCCAATGCAGTGCAATCCCGCGAGCAAACAGGCCAAACGCCACTACCGCCCCCGGTTTACCCGCATCGCATAAGGTTACAAGATTTTTGTCCTACAAAAATCTCGTATAAACCCTACGGGCTCTGGGATCTGTCCTAGACTGGTGACCGATGGGTCCCTTCCAAAACAAAAACCCCGCGAAAAAATTCTAAACTTTCCAACTCTGCTGTTGGTCAGGTTTAGGGTAAGGCGCGCCTGAGCTGTTCACGCCAGCGCCGTCTATCCAACTTTTTATTGCTAACCGTGCAACTGGCATAGGCCTTGCCAGTTTGTCATGCGCTTGTGCGCCTGACCGCAGGATGCGGTCACCGTAGCTAATGGCAGCGGGCCATTAGCCGACCAACACGTGGAGAGAATCATGATCAGTGCCGCAGTAAATATTCAGGGAGAGCGTGTTAGTCAGCCAGTTGGCGGGTCGACCTCTTTGGTCGACCTCAACACGGTGCGGCCGGTGTCCAGTTACAACCCCAATCGCAAGAAAGTGCTGTTTGTCACTTCGGAGTTCGCCGACCTGGTGAAGACCGGCGGCCTGGGCGACGTGTCCGCCGCCCTGCCCCGCGCCATGGCGCATCTGCATGATGTACGCGTGCTGATTCCCGGTTACCCGCAAGTGATGGAAAGCGACAACCCGATCCACATCATCGGCGAACTGGGCGGCCATGCGGCGTTGCCGCCCTGCAAGATCGGGCGCATGGATCTCAAGGACGGCCTGGTCATCTACGTTTTGATCTGCCCCGAGCTGTACGAGCGCGAAGGCACACCCTACGGCGCCAATAACGGTCGCGACTGGCCGGACAACCATATCCGCTTCGCCCGCCTGGGCCTGGCCGCCGCCGATATCGCCGCCAACCTGGCGCAGATCCACTGGTGCCCGGACCTGGTGCACGCCCATGACTGGCCCGCTGGCCTGGCACCGGCGTATATGCACTGGCGCGGGTCACGCACGCCGACGCTGTTCACCATTCACAACCTGGCCTATCAGGGCGTGGTGAGTCTGGCGTCCACCCCGGAGCTGGGTATTCCGCCGCACGCGCTGCAGCAGGAAGGCATGGAGTTTTACGGCAAGATGTCGTTCCTCAAGGCCGGCATGGCGTATTCCAGCCATATCACGACGGTCAGCGCAACCTATGCCCAGGAAATCACCACCCCCGAATTCGGCTGCGGCCTCGACGGCTTCCTCGCCGCCAAGACCCAGCAAGGCTTGCTCAGTGGTATTCCCAACGGCATTGACGAAAGCTGGGAAACCTCCACCGACACCCACCTGACCCACAACTTCAACATCGGTGACTGGGAAGGCAAGGCCATCAATGCCGCGCACGTGCGTAACCTGTTCGGCCTGCACGACTCTACCGGCCCGCTGTTTGCCGTCGTATCGCGTCTGGTCTACCAGAAAGGCCTGGACCTCACCGAAGCGGTCGCCAGCTTTATCGTCGAGAACGGCGGCCAGATCGCCATTATCGGTCGCGGCGAACCGGAAGAAGAACAGGCCATGCGCGAGCTGGCCCTGCGCTTCCCCGGTCAGATCGGCGTGCGTATCGGCTTCAACGAGACCGACGCCCGGCGCATGTTCGCCGGCAGCGATTTCCTGCTGATGCCGTCGCGCTACGAGCCTTGCGGTTTGAGCCAGATGTACGCTCAGCGTTTCGGCTCACTGCCGGTGGCACGCAACACCGGCGGCTTGGCCGACACCATCGAAGACGGCGTGACCGGGTTCCTGTTCAACGAATCCACGGTGGACAGCTACAAAGCCGCCCTCACCCGCGCTTTCAATGTGTTCGCCTTCCCTGGCCTGCTCAATGCCATGCGCTGCCGCGCCATGACCCAGCCATTCAACTGGACCCAGGCAGTCGAACCCTACGCGGAACTCTACGAACAACTGGTGGCCAAGGCCCTGGGGAAATCAGTCAAATAATCAAGGGAGGTCTCTATAGATGCCTTTACGGACTCTGGAAACCTGGCCCCACGGCGCAATTATGCTGGACGCGCAACACACGCGTTTCGCCTTGTGGGCGCCAGACGCGTTTTATGTCAGCGTTGAATTGGAAGACGGCAAATCCATCCCCATGCTGTCGCAGGCGGATGGCTGGTTCGAAGTGGAAATCAAGTGCCCGGCGGGCACGCGCTACCGCTTCAATATCGACGGCGAACGGGATGTTCCCGATCCAGCGTCCCGGGCCCAGGCCTCGGACGTTCACGGCTGGAGCCTGGTGGTCGACCCGCTCGCCTACCACTGGCGTCAGTCCAACTGGCAAGGCCGGCCCTGGCACGAGGCAGTCATCTACGAACTGCACGTCGGCGCACTGGGTGGCTACGCCGCTGTTGAGCAACACCTGCCGCGCCTGGCCGAGCTGGGCGTAACCGCCATTGAACTGATGCCCCTGGCGCAGTTTCCCGGCGAACGCAACTGGGGCTACGACGGCGTACTGCCGTATGCCCCGCACACCTCGTACGGCACCCCCGAACAGCTCAAGCACTTGATCGACAGCGGCCATGAACACGGCCTGGCGGTCATTCTTGACGTGGTCTACAACCACTTCGGCCCAGACGGTAATTACCTGGGCCAATATGCCGCGAGCTTCTTCCAGGAAGACGTGCACACCCCTTGGGGCGCGGGCATTGATTTCGAGCGCCGCGAAGTGCGCGATTTCTTCCTCGACAACGCCCTGATGTGGCTGCTCGAATACCGTTTCGACGGCCTGCGCCTGGACGCGGTGCACGCGATCGACAACCCCGGTTTCCTGCAGGAACTGGCCCAACGCGTACGCCAGCAGGTCGACAGCGGGCGCCATGTTTGGCTGATGCTGGAAAACGAACTGAACCAGGCCAGCCTGCTCAAGCATGATTTCGATGCGCAGTGGAACGACGATTTCCACAACGTGCTGCATGTGCTGCTCACCGGCGAAACCGACGCCTACTACAGCGACTTTGCCCAGGACCCCACCGCCAAGCTGGCGCGGTGCCTGGGCGAAGGGTTTATCTATCAGGGCGACACCACCCGCCACGGGCACACCCGTGGCGAGCCGAGCGCGCATCTGCCACCGAGCGCTTTTGTCGCGTTCCTGCAGAACCATGACCAGATCGGCAATCGCGCCCTCGGCGAGCGCCTGCACCAGCTGTGCTCGCCTCAAGCGCTTGAAGCCGCAACAGCCCTGCTGTTGCTGTCGCCGATGATTCCGTTGATGTTCATGGGCGACGAGGCCAATGCGCCCGAGCCGTTTCTGTTTTTCACCGATCACCATGGCGAGCTGGCCGAGGCCGTGCGCGAAGGCCGGCGCAATGAATTCGCCGACTTCGCCGCGTTCCACGACCCCGAGCGACGTGAACGCATCCCCGATCCCAATGCGCTGTCGACCTTTGAACAGTCCAAGCCGACCCTGCCGGATGCGGCTCACCTGCAGCTTTACCGCGAGCTGCTGAGCCTGCGCCGCCGCCACATCGTGCCCCACCTGCCCGGCAGTGTGGCGCTTGGCGCCAGCGTACTCGGCGATAGCGCCGTGAGCGCACGCTGGCGCCTGGGTAACGGCAGCGTGCTGCACATTGACTTGAACCTGAGTGCCACGGCGTTGCCACATCCTGCGTCGCCGCACGTGCTGTTCCAAACGCCGGCCAATCACGGCGCGCAACTGCCGCCGTACAGCGCACGCGTGACCCTATCCCCTGCTGGAGAACACCCTTGAGCGAAGCGAAACTGGAAATCCTCGCCAGCCGCGCGGGCCTGGCCGTCGATTGGATCGACGCCAACGGCCGCCCGCAACGCGTACAACCCGACGCCCTGCGCGCGGTGCTCAAAGGCCTTGGTCATCCGGCCGATAACGACGCCGAGATCGACGCCAGCCTGCATGACCTGGAGCAGGCACAGCAAGACAAACACCTGCCGCCATTGCTGACTGTCGACAGCGGCGAAGGCCTGGACCTGGCACGGTATTTCGAGCCGGACACCCTGTGTCGCGTCCACCTGGAACAAGGCGAAACCCTGGAACTGCGCCTGGATAGCGATGCGGTGTTGCCCGGCGTCGTTGCCCTGGGCTACCACCAGGTGCAAATCAACGACCAGAGCTTCACCCTGGCCGTCGCCCCCGCCCACTGCTACAGCGTGGCCGAAGCGGTGGACAGCCGCCCCGCCCGCGCCTGGGGCATCAGCGCGCAGCTCTACGGCCTGCGGCGTCTCAACGATGGCGGTTTCGGTGACACCCTGGCCCTCGAACACCTGGCCCGCTCGGCCGCCGAGCGGGGCGCCGATGCCCTGGCCATCAGCCCGATGCATGCGATGTTCAGCGCCGACCCGCAACGCTACAGCCCCTACTCGCCATCGAGCAGACTGTTTCTCAACAGCCTGTACGCCTCGCCCGCCTGTATTCTGGGCGAGCGCGAAGTGCGCAATGCCATCGAGGCCCTGGGTATTGCCGATGAGCTGCACGACCTCGAACAGCTCGACCTGATCGACTGGCCCGCCGCCGCCCAGGCCAAGCAGCGCCTGCTACGTGCGCTGTATGAAGATTTCCGCCACGGTCATCACCCGCAGCACGCCGACTTCCTGAGCTTTCGCCAGGCCGGTGGCGAGGCGCTGGAAAACCATTGCCGCTTCGAAGCGGTCCAGGCCATGCGCGCCGCCGCCGGTGAAAGCCTGGACTGGCGCCACTGGCCGCAGGACTGGCGTACCCCGCAAAGCCCGGCGCTGGCGGCATTCGCCGACGAGCACCGCGACGAGATTGGCTACTACGCGTTCACCCAGTGGCTGATTGCACGTTGCCTGGAGCGCGCTCAACAGGCCGCGCGTGGCAGCGGCATGGGCGTCGGCTTGATTGCCGATCTGGCAGTGGGCGCCGACGGCGGCGGCAGCCAGGCCTGGAGTCGCCAGGACGAATTGCTCGCCGACCTCACCGTGGGCGCCCCGCCCGACATTCTTAACCGTGCCGGCCAGGGCTGGGGCATTTCCGCGTTTTCGCCCGAAGGCCTCAAGCGCCACGGTTTTCGCGCCTTTATCGAGATGCTGCGCGCCAACTTCGCCCATGCCGGCGGGCTACGCATCGACCACGTGATGGGCTTGCAACGCCTGTGGGTGATCCCCATGGACGCCTCGCCCAAGGAAGGCGCGTACTTGTATTACCCGGTGGACGACATGCTGCGCCTGCTGGCGCTGGAGTCCCACCGTCACCAGGCCATTGTGCTCGGTGAAGACCTCGGCACGGTGCCCGACGGGCTGCGCGAAAAACTTATCGGCCGCTCCATACTCGGTATGCGCGTGCTGCTGTTCGAGCAAGGCCATGACGGCCAGTTCAAGCCGATCCTCGACTGGCCCGACAACGCCCTCGCCACCACCAGCACCCACGACCTGCCGACTCTCAACGGTTGGTGGCACAGCCGCGACATCGACTGGAATATCCAGCTTGGCCTGATCGACGCGCCGACCGTGGAGCAATGGAGCGAACACCGCCTGCGCGAACGCCAGGCGCTGCGCCAGGCCTTGAGCCAGGACCCGCAGAACTTTGTCGATGAGATCCGCAACGAGACCGACCACATGATCGACGCCAGCGTGCGCTACTTGGGCCACACCCGTGCGCCGCTGGTGCTGCTGCCGCTGGAGGATGCCCTGGGTATTGAAGAACAGGCCAATCTCCCCGGCACCACCGACACCCATCCCAATTGGCGCCGCCGCCTGCCGGGCGAGGCCGCAAGCCTGCTCGACAACGCCGGCGCCGCGCGCCGCCTGGAACTGCTGGCCGTCGCGCGTAACCAAGCCTACGAGCGTGACCGATGAAAGCACTGCCCCTGCGCGCCACTCAGCGCCTGCAATTCCATAAAGGTTTCACCCTGGACGACGCGGTACCGCTGGTGCCGTATTTCGCCCAACTGGGCATCAGCCATTTGTACGCCTCGCCACTGCTCAGCGCGCGTGCCGGTTCCATGCACGGCTACGACGTCGTCGACCCGACGCGGGTCAACCCCGAACTGGGCGGTGAGGACGCGCTGCGCCGTCTGGTCGCGACCCTGCGTGAACACGACATGGGCCTGATCCTGGATATCGTCTCTAACCACATGGCCGTGGGTGGTGCCGATAACCCTTGGTGGCTGGACCTGCTGGAATGGGGCCGCTTGAGCCCCTACAGCGAGTTCTTCGATATCCAGTGGCACTCTCCCGACCCGCTGCTCAAAGGCCAATTGCTGATGCCGTTCCTGGGCAGCGACTACGGCGAAGCCTTGCAGAGCGGTACCTTGACGCTGCATTTCGATGCCGACCACGGAACGTTCTACGTCGAGCATTACGAGCATCGCTTCCCGATCTGCCCACGGGATTACGCACTGATTCTGGGCACCGACGAACCGCTCAAACCGCTGGCGGACCGTTTTGCCGCACTCGCCTACCAGGACGATGCCTACGCCGAAGCCGCGTGGCTCAAACAGGCCCTGGCCGAGCGGGCCACCGAGGTGCTGCCGGCCATCGAGCAGCGCTTGGCCCAGTTCGACGGGCGCGAGGCGGAAGGCTTTGAACGCCTGCATCAATTGTTGGAGCAGCAAGCCTATCGCCTGGCCAGCTGGCGCACGGCGGCGGACGATATCAACTGGCGGCGCTTTTTCGACGTGAATGAGCTGGGTGGCCTGCGCGTGGAACGCAGCGCGGTGTTCGAAGCCACGCACGGCAAGATTTTCGAACTGATCAGCGAAGGCCTGGTGGACGGCCTGCGCATCGACCATATCGACGGCCTGGCCGACCCACGCGGTTATTGCCGCAAGCTGCGGCGCCGGGTCGACACGTTGTCCCCCGAGCGGCACCTGCCGATCTTTGTCGAGAAGATCCTCGGCGAAGGCGAAACCCTGCGTGAAGACTGGCAAGTGGACGGCACCACCGGTTATGAGTTCATGAACCAGCTGTCCTTGCTGCAGCACCAGCCCGAAGGCTTCGAGCCGCTGGCCGAGCTGTGGACGCGCCTGAGTGAACGGCCTTCGGCCTTTATCGAAGAGGCTCGCCTGGCGCGCCAGCAGATTCTGAACGGCTCCCTGGGCGGCGATTTCGAAAGCGTGGCCCAGGCGCTGCTGCAGGTAGCGCGCGACGACGTAATGACCCGCGACCTGACCCTGGGCGCCATCCGCCGCGCGTTGCAGGAGTTGATCGTGCACTTCCCGGTGTACCGCACCTACATCAGCGCTCGCGGCCGCAGCGCCGCAGACGACAAGGTGCTCCAGCAAGCCATGGACGGCGCGCGCAGCACCTTGAGCGAGGGCGACTGGCCGGTGCTCGATCATTTGAAAAAGTGGCTCGGTGGCCAGCCGTGGCGTAACCGCCCCGTGGGGCGTGAACGCAAGATCCTCAAGCATGCCTGCGTTCGCTTCCAGCAACTGACTTCGCCGGCCGCCGCCAAGGCGGTGGAAGACACCGCGTTCTATCGCTCGGCGGTGCTGCTGTCGCGCAACGATGTGGGCTTCAGTACCGAGCAATTCAGTGCGCCGCTGGCCGACTTCCATCAGGTCAACCAGCAGCGCCTGCAGGCGTTCCCGGACAATCTGCTGGCCACCGCGACCCACGACCACAAACGCGGCGAAGACACCCGCGCGCGCCTGGCGGTGCTGAGCGAATGCGCGCCGTGGTACGTGGCCCAAGTTGAAGAGTGGCGCAACCTGGCCGCGCCGCTGCGCGATGACGCCAGCGCGCCGTCGGCCGGTGATGAGCTGATTCTTTACCAAGTGCTGGTGGGCAGTTGGCCGCTGGACCTGGACCCAGGCGCATCGCTGGAGACCTACCAGCAACGCCTCTGGCAGTGGCAACAGAAAGCCCTGCGCGAAGCCAAGTTGCAAAGCAGTTGGAGCGCGCCCAACGAAGCCTATGAACAAGCGGTCGAGGCGTTCCTCTCGCGCCTGTTATTGACCGATGCCGGTCGGCCGTTGCGCACCGCGATTGGCGCCGCCGCCCAGGCGATCGCCCCGGCCGGCGCCTTGAACGGCCTGGCGCAAACCTTGCTTCGCATGACCGTGCCGGGTGTGCCGGACCTGTACCAGGGCGCGGAGTTCTGGGACTTCAGCCTGGTGGACCCGGACAACCGTCGCCCGGTGGATTTCACTGCACGCCAACAGGCGCTGAATGCCTCGCCGGGCACCGATCAACTGCTGTCCAGCTGGCATGAAGGGCCTATCAAGCAGGCGCTGATCAGCCAGGTGCTGGGCCTGCGCAATGCCCATCCGGAGCTGTTCCGCCAGGGCAGCTACACGCCCCTGGAGGTGGTCGGTCAGCATGCCGAACGGGTGGTTGCGTTCAGCCGCGAGCATCAGGGCAAACAGCTGGTGGTGCTGGTCCCACGCTGGTCCCACGCGCTGCTTGAAAACAGTGTGCAGCCGCTGATCCCTGCGCAGGTTTGGGGCGATACCCGGGTGAAATTACCGTTCGCCGCGTCAACGCAAAACTGGAAGGGACTTTTTCAGACAGGCGCAGTCACACCAGACAAGGAGCTGTTGATCAGCACTGCGCTGGGGGAATTCCCGGTCAATGTCTTTATTAATTCTGATGATCAAGAAAGCTGAACATTTTCTGTGAGGAGCATTGCGATGAGTACTGAAGACAAACGCATCCGCGAATTGGCGCATCAGATCTGGGAGTCCGAGGGCAAGCCCCACGGTGAGGACGCGCGTCACTGGGAGATGGCGCGCAAGCTGGCCGAATCCGAAGCCTTGACGCCCAGCAAACCCAAGCCTGCGGCCAAGCCCAAGGCCACCGCCAAGCCGGCGCCCAAGCCCAAGCCTGCCGCGGCCGCCAGTAAGCCCGCCGCCCCCGCGGCAAAGAAACCTGCGGCAGCGAAAAAGCCCAAGCCTTAACCAGCCTATCGATGCCCGACCCTCCTGCCGACCCAGTCGGTGGGAGTTCATCTTCACTCTCTACCGTATTCGCTGAAACTTTGTCAGCACGGCCGCACTCGGCCCGAAAAAAGACCCCTTCCAGGAGCAACACCATGAGCAAACCGGATAAAACCCCATCGACGCCGGGCAATGAGCCGTCGCGGATTCGTGAAGGTTTGCCCTTCCCCCTCGGCGCTACGTGGGACGGCCTGGGCGTCAACTTTGCGCTGTTCTCGGCCAATGCCACCAAGGTCGAACTGTGCCTGTTCGACGACAGCGGTGAAGTGGAACTGGAGCGCATCGAGCTGCCGGAATACACCGATGAAATCTTCCACGGTTACCTGCCCGACGCCCACCCCGGGCTGATTTACGGCTACCGCGTATACGGCCCTTACGATCCAGCCAACGGCCACCGTTTCAACCATCACAAATTGCTGATCGACCCCTATGCCAAGCAGCTGGTGGGCGAACTCAAATGGTCCGAAGCGCTGTTCGGCTACACCATCGGCCACCCCGATGACGACCTCAGCTTCGACGAACGCGACAGCGCGCCATTCGTGCCAAAGTGCAAGGTCATCGACCCCGCCCACACCTGGGGCAACGACCAACCGGTGCGCGTGCCGTGGGATCGCACGATCATTTACGAAACCCACCTGCGCGGCATCAGCATGCGTCACCCGTCCGTAGGCGAATCGGTGCGTGGCACCTGCGCCGGCCTGATGGAAGACGATGTGCTCAAGCACATTCGCCAGTTAGGGGTTTCCTCAGTGGAACTGTTGCCGGTGCATGCCTTTGTCAACGACCAGCACCTGCTGGAAAAAGGCATGACCAACTACTGGGGCTACAACAGCATCGCGTTCTTCGCCCCGGACCCGCGCTACCTGGCCAGCGGCAAGATTGCCGAGTTCAAGGAGATGGTCGCCCATCTGCACGAACAGAAGCTGGAAGTGATTCTGGACGTGGTCTACAACCACACCGCCGAAGGCAATGAACGTGGCCCGACCCTGTCCATGCGCGGCATCGACAACGCCTCTTACTATCGCCTGATGCCCGATGACAAGCGCTTCTACATCAATGACTCCGGCACCGGCAACACCCTGGACCTGAGCCACCCGTGCGTGCTGCAAATGGTCACGGACTCCCTGCGCTACTGGGCCACGGAAATGCACGTGGACGGTTTCCGTTTTGACCTGGCCACCATCCTCGGGCGTTATCGCGACGGCTTCGACGAGCGCCACAGTTTCCTTGTGGCCTGCCGCCAGGACCCGGTCCTGCGCCAGCTGAAAATGATCGCCGAACCCTGGGACTGCGGCCCCGGCGGCTATCAGGTGGGCAACTTCCCGCCGGGCTGGGTGGAATGGAACGACCGCTTCCGCGACACCGTGCGTGCTTTCTGGAAAGGCGATGACGGCCAACTGGCGGACTTCGCCGGGCGCATGACCGCCTCCGGCGAGATGTTCAACCACCGTGGGCGCCGGCCGTACAGCTCGGTGAACTTCATCACCGCCCACGACGGTTTCACCTTGCACGACCTGGTGTCGTACAACGATAAGCACAACGAAGCCAACGACGAAAACAATCAGGACGGCAGCAATAACAATCTGTCCTGGAACCACGGCGTCGAAGGCCCTACCGACGATCCGGAAATCAACGCCCTGCGCCTGCGCCAGATGCGTAACTTTTTCGCCACTCTGCTGCTGGCCCAAGGCACGCCGATGATCGTCGCCGGTGACGAATTCGCCCGCACCCAGCACGGCAATAACAACGCCTATTGCCAGGACAGTGAGATTGGCTGGGTCAACTGGGACCTGGATGACGACGGCAAAGCCCTGCTCAAGTTCGTCAAGCGCTTGATCAAACTGCGCCTGGCCTACCCGATCCTGCGTCGTGGCCGCTTCCTGGTGGGCGATTACAACGAAGACATCGGCGTGAAAGACGTCACCTGGCTCGCGCCGGACGGCAACGAAATGAGCACTGAGCAGTGGCAGGACAGTAATGGCCGTTGCCTGGGCATGCTGATGGACGGCCGCGCTCAGGAAACCGGGATTCGCCGTGCCGGTGCCGACGCCACCTTGTTGCTGGTGGTCAACGCCCACCACGACATGGTCAATTTCCGTCTGCCACCGGTGCCCGAAGGCGAGTTCTGGACGTGCCTGCTGGACACCAACGACACGGCGATCAAGGCCCAGGAGCGCTTTGACTTCGATCACGAGTACGCCGTGACAGGCCGCTCACTCCTGCTGTTCGAATTGCAGCGCGACGACGAGGTGTGAAATGGCCTGGCAGGGAAGCCTTCACGGCTACCGCAGCTATGCGGACACTGAGGCGCTCGGCACAGCGCTGAGCGCCCTGGTGGCGCAGGGGGCGGATCAACTGCCCCTGCCCGGCAGCGGCCGCACCCTGGAGCGATTCAGGGCGCTGGCCGTCGTGGCCGGACACGACTTGCGCCTGTGCAAGTTGTTTGAAGGCCACACCGATGCCTTGGCAATCATGGCCGAACTCGACAGCCCGCCACCGCCCCAGGGAAGTACCTGGGGCACATGGGCCGCCGAGCCGCCCACGGCCAAGGTGCACGTTCAACACGACGGCCATCGTTTGCGGGTGCACGGGCGTAAAGCCTGGTGCTCCGGCGCGGCGGTGGTCAGTCATGGTTTATTGACCGCCTGGGATGAGCAAGGCCGCCAGCAATTGGTGGCGGTGCCTATGCAACAACCGGGCGTAAGCGTCACCCATGAAGGCTGGCACGCGGTGGGCATGGCCGCCACCGGCAGTGTCGAGGTGATCTTCGACAATGCCGGCGCTATGGCGGTGGGCGGTCCCGGTGACTACCTTGCCCGTCCCGGTTTCTGGCAAGGCGGAGTCGGCATCGCGGCGTGCTGGTACGGCGCGGCCCAACGCCTGGGCCAGGTGCTGCAACAGCACTGCGCCCGGCGCGCCGAGCCCCATGCCTTGGCGCACTTGGGCGCGGTGGACAGTGCGTTGCACGCCGCCGCCTGTGTATTGCGCGCGGCGGCCGAATGCATCGACCGCGAGCCCGGCGCCGATGCCAGGGAATTGGCCCGGCGCGCACGCGCCTGCATCGAAGACAGCGTCGAACAGGTGATGCGGCATGTCGGCCGCGCCGTGGGGGCCGGGCCGTACTGCCAGGACCCCCACGTGGCGCAGTTGATGGCCGACCTGCCGGTCTACATCCGTCAGAGCCACGCCGAACGCGACCTGGCCGCCCTGGGCGAATGGGTCGCCGCCCAACCCACAGGCAGGTGGCAGCTATGAAAGCCAATCCTATCGTCGGCCAGGGCACGCCGCTGCAGCATTGGCAGACCTCACCGCGCATGGCGGCGCTGGCTACCATCAGCGTCGAAGCGTTGGTTCCCGAGGGGCATCGCGCGGTGATTATCGCGCCCCACCCCGATGACGAAGTGCTCGGCTGCGGCGGCCTGTTGCAAGGCCTGGCGGCGCTGGAGCGGCCCATCCTATTGATTTCGGTCACCGACGGCAGTGCCAGCCACCCCGGTTCCCAGCGCTGGCCGGTGGAGCGCCTGAGCGTGGTGCGCCCGCAGGAGTCGGCGCAGGCCCTGCATCGCCTGGGCGTGCCGCTGCACAGTCTCAAATGGTTGCGCGCCGGCTTCAGCGACAGCCAAGTGGCGGCGCGCGAGGACGAGCTGGCCGCGTTTATTCAGCGTTATGTGAAACCCACCGACGTGCTGTTCACCACTTGGCGCGAAGACGGCCATTGCGACCACGAAGCCGTCGGCCGTGCCAGCGCGCGGGCCGCCGAAACGACGGGCGCGCGACTGTATGAACTGCCGGTGTGGACCTGGCACTGGGCAACCGCAGAAGACCGTATGGTGCCGTGGCATCGTGCGCGCAAGATCCCCCTCACCTGTGAAGCGGTGGCTCGCAAGCGCCACGCCATCCATGCATTCGCCAGCCAACTGGAAGGCGACCCGCAGATCGGCCTGCCGCCGGTGCTGGCGCCGTATGTGGTGGAGCGCCTGCTGCAACCTTTTGAAGTGGTATTCGTATGAGTGTGGCTACACCTTATTTCGACCAATTGTTCGCTGAAAACGATGACCCCTGGGCTTTTCGCCAGCGCTGGTACGAGCGGCGTAAACGCGCCCTGACCCTGGCGCTGCTGACCAAGCCACGCTACGCGTCGATCTTCGAGCCCGGCTGCGCCAATGGCGAGTTGAGCGTTGAACTGGCAGCGCGCTGCGATCGCCTGCTGTGCTGTGACACTGCGGCGGCGGCGGTAGCTCTGGCGCGCACGCGGCTGTTGGGCTGCCCCCATGCACAGGTGCGCCAGAGTCGATTGCCCGCGCAGTGGCCTGCCGGCCAGTACGAGCTGATTGTGCTCAGCGAGCTGTGCTATTACCTGGACGCCGACGACCTGGGCCGCCTGATCGAGCGCGCCCTCGCCTGCCTGAGCGCCGATGGGCAGATCCTGGCCTGCCACTGGCGCCCGCCCATCGAGGGTTGCCCGCAAACCGCCGAGCAGGTGCATGCCCTGCTGGAAGCGCGGCTGGGGATGCCGCGTATCGCCAGCCATCACGACCACGACTTTCTCCTTGACCTGTGGAGCCGCGACGGCACCTCGGTCGCCACCCTTGAGGGCCTGCGATGATCGGCATTCTGATTCCGGCGCACAACGAACAAGCGCTGTTGGCCGAGTGCCTGGACGCCGCGCTGAAAGCGGCCCGTCACCCCGATCTGCTGGGCGAAACGGTGCAGATCCTGGTCATGCTCGACAGTTGCAGCGATGGCAGCGCCGCGATTGTCCAGGCCTACCCGGTGCAGTGCCTGGAAGTTCAGGCACGCAATGTCGGGCACGCCCGGGGCGTCGGCGCGCGGCATCTGCTGGACCTGGGCGCGCGCTGGATCGCCTGCACCGATGCCGACAGCCGCGTGGCCCCGGACTGGCTGGTGGCACAGTTGGCGCTGGAAGCCGATGCGGTGTGCGGAACCGTCACGGTAGACGCCTGGAGCGAAGGGTTCGACCCCGCCGCGCAGATCCGCTACCACCAGGGCTACGAAGCGCGTGACGGTCATCGGCATATCCACGGCGCCAACCTGGGCGTGAGCGCCGACGCCTATATCCGTGCCGGTGGCTTTGAGCCCTTGGCCTGCCATGAAGATGTGCAACTGGTGCGTGACCTGGAGCGCTGCGGCGCATCGATTGCCTGGAGCCATCGTCCGCAGGTGATCACCAGCGCACGCCTGGAAGCCCGAGCCACGGGCGGTTTTGGCGATTACTTGAAAAGTCTGTTGGCCGGCGCTGAAAAAAACGCCGTGGCGCCACGGTAAAGCGCGGGATCCTTGTCTATGCTGAGGACGCCTTGCTGGTAATTCAGGGTTGAATTGCCATGCACCCATCACGGCGGAGTCCGTGGTGACTATAAGAGAGTCGTCCCGTCAACGGGGTACGACCGCGTCTCACTCGACAAGGATGTGACACCCATGAAGCCTGCCTCGCTGAGCGAAGGCCGTCGCGGCCCCGCCCAAATCTGGAACAGTGCGCCGCAACTGGCGCAAATCCCCCTTGTCGCCCCCACCGCCCTGGTACCACCCGGTGCGCGCGTGGTGGTGGTTGCGCCCCACCCTGGCGACGAAGTGCTCGCATGCGGGGGGCTGCTGCAACTGTTCAGTCAACTGGAACACCCTCTGCAACTGATCTCCATCACCGACGGCAGCGCCAGCCACCCAGGCTCCCTGGTCTGGCCGGCGAGCCGCCTGAGCGTGGTGCGCCCGCAGGAAAGCGCCGAAGCGCTGCGGCGCCTGGGCATGCCGTTGCACAGCCTGAAGTGGATTCGCGGCGGTTTCTGCGACAACGCGCTGGCGGGCCGCGAACCGCAGTTGAGCCAATTCATTGCGCGCTACCTGCACCCTGGCGACGTGGTGTTCACGACCTGGTGCAACGATGGCAACCGTGACCACGACGCCGTCGGCCGCGCCACGGCCACGGCCTGCGACCTGATAGGCGCACGACTGTATGAATTGCCGGTATGGGCCTGGCACGGCCCGGTCCGCCAGGCGGCGACAGTGCCTTGGCCAAGGGCGCGCAAAGTGCGCCTCGACACCTGGAGCGTGGCGCGCAAGCTTCACGCGGTACACGCTTATGCCAGCCAACTGGCCGGCGATCCGGAGATCGGCCTGGCGCCGATCCTTGCCCACGTGCTGCTGGAGCGCATGCGCGAGCCGTATGAAATCGTATTGATCTAAGCTCGTCTGTACCTGTTATTTCTGACAGTAGCGTGGGATTGCAAAGCTGACTACCGTTGAAAAAGCGCTGTACCCCTTCAGGTGCAGTCGAGAAAGCCATGCCAACTCCCTGCATTGGCCGGTGTTTTCGAACAGGTAACCCGCACTCCCTGCTCCGTATCGCGCAACGCGTTGCCATGGTCTGGCCCGCACCCCCTGCCACGGGTGCTGGAGTAACCGAGCCTTTCAGCGAGGACGAATCATGCGTACACGGATGCTTCTTCTGCTGCACCTGCTTGCACTGGCGGCGACGCCATTGGCCTCTTACGGCGCATGCAGCATCAACAACACCCCCGGCAATGACACTTCCACCTGTGACAGCGGATCGACTCCCGGCTTCATCGACACCGGTGGCAATAACAGCCTCACGGTGAGCGGCACGGGCCAGGTGTCAGGGTCCGTGACCTTCGGTGCAGGCAACGATAGGACCGAGATCAACGGCCCGGGCGCCAAAATCGTTGGCGGACTGAGCCAAGGAGCGGGCATTGACGACTTCATCATGAGCAGCGGCGAAGTCAAGTTTGTGGATCAGGGTGACGGCCTGGATACCTTCAGGATGACAGGCGGTGTGATTGTCGATGAGTTCAGCGCCGGCGATTACGCCGTCATGACGGGAGGCACCATCGGCAACGTGAATATGAGGCTCGACGACAATACGTTTCTTATGTCCGGCGGCAAAATCCTGCGCAACCTTATCACCGGCTTCGGAACGGACTTGGTCAGACTCTCGGGCGACGCAGAAGTGGTGGGCAATATCAGCGTCAGCGGCGGCGACGATACCGTGGAAATCCTGGGAGGCAAGGTCGGCGGAAACGTCCTGCTCAGCGCGGGCAACGATAAGTTCCTCTGGTCCGGTGGCACGCTGGGGAAGCTCGTGGACGCTGGCTTGGATGACGATATTGCGGTGCTGCGGAACCTGACCGATGCGAACCTGGCGAAGACCATACTGGACGGCAGTCTGGGCAACGATAAGCTGATCGTCGATAACAGCCGGGTCAGCAATAATCCAGACCAGTACGTGAACTGGGAAACCGTGAATTTGACCAATGGGACGACGTTTACGCTCGAGGGTAAATTCGTGCTGGGCGATAGCGCCTCGAACACCGGCACCCTGACCATTGATAAGACCAGTGCAATCCTGACCGGCACGGGCTTCATCAACTCCCTTGGCGGTAAGCCAGTGACGCTGGACAACCAGGGCCTGATCGACATGACGGGCAATACCCGCGCCAGCGACTCACTGACCGTCAGCGGCACCTACAAAGGCAACGGCGGCCGGCTCGCGCTGCAAAGCGTGTTGGGCGCCGACGGTTCGGCCAGTGACAAACTGGTGGTCAACGGCGGCCCGATACAGGGCACTACGCCGATCGACATTAAGAACCTGAACGGTGCCGGCGCACAGACCGTGCAGAACTGCATCCTGGTGGTCGAGGCCATCAACAATGCCAGCGGCGCGGCCAGCGCATTCAGCCTCGGCAAGCCCGTGTCCGCCGGTGCGTACGACTACTACCTGTTCAAGGGCGGCGTCACAGCCGGCACCTCGGAAAACTTCTACCTGCGCTCGACCGTCCCGGCCAAACCGACCGACCCGGTCATCACCCCCGTGCCTACGCCCGACCCCGAGGGGCCGCCGCTGCCGCCCAACCCCGGCATAACGCCGCTGCCGATTTATCGGCCGGAAGTGTCGGTGTACGCGGTGCTGTTCCCTGCCGCCCAGCAGATGGTGCAGGACATGCTGGGTACCTACCACGAACGCATGGGTGACCAGAGCCAGCAACAGCAGACCGGCGCATTTCCGGCGGGCTGGGGCCGTGTGTATGGCAACAGCCGCCGCCAGGGCTTCACCGGCACCGTCAGCCCGTCGCTGAACAGTTCCGTATCGGGCTTCCAGATAGGCAGCGATGTCTACGCAGGCCAGCTCGACAAAGGCCTGCAGCACCGCGTGGGGTTCTTTGTCGGCCACAGCACCCTCAAAGGCAACGTCAAAGGGTTCAGCGATGCCCGGCTGGACCAGGACACGGGCAAGACGACCCTGCGCGGTGACAGCCTGGGCCTCTACTGGACGTTGATCGGCGCCAACCAGGCATACCTCGACCTGGTGCTGATGGGTACCCGCTTCGACGGTCACAACGAATCAGACCGTGGCGTGAAGATGAAAACCCGTGGGCATAACCTCACCGCTTCGGCCGAAGTCGGCTGGCCGCTGCCGATCAGCGACACCTGGGTGGTTGAACCGCAGGCTCAGGTCATCGTCGGCAAGACCCGGCTGGATCGGCAAAACGACGGCATCTCCGATGTGTCCTATGACGCCGATACCAGCCTCACCACGCGCCTGGGCGTGCGCCTGCGCGGCGACTATCAGGTCAGCGGCATGCCGTTGCAGCCCTATGCACGGGCCAACGTCTGGCACACCCGCGCCGGCCAGAACACCGTGCGGTTCGACGATGTCACCGACATCGACACCGAACAGAAGTCCACCACCCTGGGGCTGAGTGCCGGCGCCACGCTCAAGGTTGCCACGGGCGTCAGCCTCTACAGCGAGGTGGGCTACAGCCGGAACCTGGACAGCAACACGTTTAATGGCCGCCAGGGCACGCTGGGCCTGAGAATGGAGTTCTAGCAAACCTGTGTATCGCAGTATGTATAGCGCCCACTGCGATACAAAACCTTTAACCCGGCGAGTTTTCCGAAACAGGCCAGATACAGCGCGGCGTTCAACTGGGTGCCAGGTATCCATCGCGCCGCAGGAGGCTCGCCATGCACAATCCATCGACACGCCGCTTCATACGTCATCCACTCGCCCTGGCCTTCGCGCTGTTGCCCTTGGGCATGATCGGCCTGGCCCGGGCCGAAATGCCCGAGGTGAACACACCGATGCAAACCGCCCCGTCATCCGGGCTGGGCGCGCTCAAGCACATCAAGGCCGGCCTGCTGGATGTGGCCTACGCGGAGGTCGGCCCAGCCGACGGCCCGGTCGTAATCCTGCTGCATGGCTGGCCCTACGATATCGACAGCTATGCCCAGGTCGCGCCATTGCTCGCGGCCAAGGGTTACCGCGTACTGGTCCCCTACGCCCGCGGTTACGGCGGCACCCGGTTTGTGTCGGACGCGACCCCGCGCAACGGTCAACCGGCGGCGTTGGCCAGGGATGTGATCGACTTTATGGACGCGCTGAACATCCGGCGCGCGGTGCTCGGCGGCTATGACTGGGGCGCACGCTCAGCGGATATCGTCTCGGCGCTGTGGCCCGAACGCGTCAAGGCGCTGGTCTCGGTCAGCGGCTACCTGATCGGCAACCAGGCCGCCGGCCAGACCCCCCTGCCGCCCAAGGCTGAGCAGCAATGGTGGTATCAGTTCTACTTCGCCACCGAGCGCGGCGCCGCCGGTTATCGCAAGAACACTCACGATTTCGCCAAGCTGATCTGGCAGACCGCGTCGCCGAAGTGGGCCTTTGACGACGCCACCTTCGAACGCAGTGCCAAAGGCCTGGACAACCCCGATCACGTGGCCATCACCCTGTTCAACTACCGCTGGCGCCTGGGTCTGGTGAAGGGCGACGCCCACTACGAACCCCTGGAACAGCAACTGGCCAAAGCCCCTGCTATCCAGGTTCCTACCATCACCCTGGAAGGCGATGCCAACGGTGCTCCGCACCCGGCGCCCGAGGACTACGCCAAACGCTTTACCGGCAAATACCAGTTCCGCCTGATCAACGGCGGCATCGGCCACAACCTGCCGCAGGAAGCGCCCGAGGCATTTGCCAAGGCGGTAATCGACGCCGATCACCTGTGATGAAGCACCAATGGCTGGCGCCCTTTTCCCGTGGGTTGCAGGAGAAGCAGTATCCAGCGATGTGAAAAATTCGTTAACTAATTCTGTCCCAAGGCTTTTTCCTACAGACTCAATCTGCCAAACTCACGCGAATAATTCTCAACACCTTTATCATTAGCCACGGACGGCACGCGGGAGAGTCAGTTTCATGTCTGTGCAATCACCTGGCGGCAATGTTTTTTCACTCAGTCTGATGACCTTGGCGGTGTGCCTGGCCACCCCACACGCGGCGCTCGCCGACACCCCGGCACCGGCCGCCACGCTGGAATTGGGCGCCACGCAGATCTCCGGCGAAGGCCAACTGGGTGAAACCACCGAAGGCACGCAGTCCTACACCACTGGCTCGATGAAGACCGCGACCAAGCTGCCGCTGACCCTGCGCGAAACCCCACAGGCGGTCACCGTGGTGACGCGTCAGCGCATGGACGACCAGGCGATGACCAGCATCAACGACGTGGTCAACGCCACGCCGGGCCTGTTCCTGAACTACTCCAACGGCCCTGGTCGGCAGTCCTACACCTCGCGTGGCTTCGATATCGATAACCTGATGTACGACGGTATCCCAAGTGGCTACAACGGTGCGTCGGTGGGCGCGCAGCCGAACCTGGCGATGTTCGACCGCGTCGAAGTGGTGCGCGGCGCCACCGGCCTGGTCACTGGCGCGGGCAACCCGTCAGCAGCCATCAATATGGTGCGCAAGCGCCCGCTGGATGAGCAGAAGGTCACCCTCACCGGCGCCGCCGGCAGCTGGGACGATTATCGCGGTGAACTCGACGCCTCCAGCCCGCTCAACGACAGCGGCACCCTGCGCGGCCGAGTGGTGACGTCCTACCGTGATGCCAACAGCTTTATCGACAAAGCCGAAAACAGTCATGGTCTGTTCTACGCCGTCACCGAAGCCGATCTGAGTGAAGACACCACCCTGACCCTGGGTTTCTCCAATCAGAAGGATAAGACCAACTACTTCTGGGGCGCCTCGATGATCGGCCAGGACGGCCACCACCTGGATCTGTCGCGGTCTTACAACCCCGGCACCGACTGGGAAAACAAGGATCAGGAAATCAACACAGTCTTCGCCGAACTGCGCCAGCACCTGGCCAATGACTGGAATCTGCAGGTCAACGCCAACTACGCCGAACAGAACGCATTATTCTCCGGTTCGTATCAGTCGCGCTGGGTCAACAACACCCTGGCACGCACGGTGTACCAGGCCAAGTACGATGAAAACCAGGCCGGGGTCGACGCCTTCGTCAGCGGCCCGTTCCAGGCATTCGGGCGCAGCCATGAACTGGTGGTCGGCGCGAGCAAGCGCATCTACGACATGACCACCCACAACTACAGCCCCTACGACACCAACTGGCCGCTGACGGCGGGCAAACCGGACTTCGTGCACACCAACAACGAGCGCGAAGTCACCACTCAGGACAGCGTCTACGCCACCACCCGCCTGAGCCTGGCCGACCCGTTGAAGTTGATCCTCGGCGGGCGCCTGGACTGGTACGACTACGATAACCGCGATGGCGACGGCGACTACCACGTCACCCGCAACCTCACCCGCTACGCCGGCCTGATCTACGAGCTGGACGATAACCACTCGGTGTACGTCAGCTACAGCGACATCTTCACCCCGCAAAAAGAAAAGGACACCGGCGCCGCGCCGCTCAAGCCTATCGTCGGCAAGAACTATGAGGTCGGCATCAAGGGCGAATACCTGGGCGGTGCGTTGAACGCCAGCGTCGCGCTGTTCCGCATCGACCAGGAGAACCGCGGTGTGCAGGTGGTGGTACCGAACTGCCCGCAGGCCTCATGCTACGAAGCCTCCGGTGAGATCCGCAGCCAGGGTATCGACTTCGAACTGCAGGGCGCATTGACCGAAAACTGGCAGGTCGGCGGTGGCTACACCTACGCACGCACCCACACCATCAAGGACGACGCCAAACCGCAGTTGGTCAACAAGCAGTTCGATACCGACGTCCCGGAACACCTGTTCAAGTTGACCACCCGCTACAACTTCCAGGGCCCACTGGAAAAACTGCGGGTGGGCGGCAACATCTCCTGGCAGAGCCGCCTGTACAACGACATCGCGTTGGCCGACGGCAGCACCTACCGCCTGCAACAAGGCGCCTACGCCGTCACCGACCTGATGGCCGGCTACAAGGTCAACGACCACCTCGACCTGCAGGTCAACGCCAACAACATCTTCGACCGTCGCTATTATTCCACCATCGCCAACTCGGCGAGCTACGGCGGCGACGCCTACGGCAACCCGCGCAACATGATGCTGACGGCCAAATACAGCTTCTGAGGTTCCAGGCAACGCGCGCCGGCGGACACTACCGCCGGCGCTAGTGCTGACGGCGGCAACGCATCAGCGTTGCCCGCACCACCAGCTTGTGAAACGGGCGAATCAGCACAATGTAGACACGCCCCAGTCGATTGTGGGTGTGCACCGCCGTCGTGGCGATCAGGACTTCACCCTGCTCGTCGCGCCGTCGAAGCAGCGAAAGACGAAAATCCAGGTGGCTGTCATTTTCCCCCAGCACCATCTCGTCAGCGCTTTGCTCAAGCACCGGGAAAAAGTCGATATGGGCTTTATCGGAATGCGCGCGTCGCACCTCGCCGGAGGTCCGTACGCCCAACGGCCCCATCACACCATCGCGGATCGCTATCAGCACCTTGAACCACACAGGCGGCGAACCCAAGGCGCGTACGGCGAGGTCATTGATGGAGACGTCAGCCGCCTCGATAGGCACGACAAAACTGTCAAGCAACTGCGCGTTCGCGTACCAGTCACGGATCAGGCTTTCTGGCGGTGGATCGATAGGCCGGGCAAGCATCGTCATGTGAGGGGGTTCCCTGAATGAATGCAGCTGAGTCGTGAGACTGGTCGGCTGTCAGGCCACCATCGGGGGCAAGCCCCCTCCCACATTCAAAACGTTATCGATCGACCTGCTTGGCATCGATAAACGGCACCGTACTGTTTGGCAACATGGTGGTCGGCAGTACGCCGTTCCAGCGCTCGGCCTTGGTCAGCTCGATCAGGTTCTGGTTGCTGGCCAGGGCCTTGGCGCGGGCCTGGATCGCGTCGGCTTCGGCGTTGCCGCGCAAGCGCGTGGACTCGGCATCCGCCTTGGCCTGGGCCAATTGCGAGTCGGCCTCGGCTTGGGCCTGGGTCACCCGGATCTGCGCCTGCACCTGCTCGGTCTGCAGCATTTGCTCGCGAGTTTTGACTTCCACTTCGGCCTTCATGCGCAAGGCAATCGAACGCTCGTAGTCATCGCTGAAGTCGATGTTTTCGATCTGTACGCTGTCGATCACCACTGGCCCAACCACCGAATCGCGGATGGCCTTGGTCACATCCGCGACAAACTTGCCACGATTCTGCACCGCCGACACCGCGTTGTACTGGCCGAACACGTTTTCCACCTGGGTCGGCACCTGACGGGCGATCAGGCGGTCACGCACGCCATCCAAGTCCTTGTAACTGGTGTACACCTTGGCGACATCGCTGGTAGGAATGTGCCAGGAAACCGAGACCTGCAACTTGGCGGTCTGCTGGTCCTTGCTGTACGCCTGGAGGTTGGCGTACTGGGTAGCCTGGCTTTGAATGCTGATAAACCGCACCGACTCAATGAACGGCAGCTTGAACGACAGGCCCGGCTCCACCACGCCTATCATCGCACCGTTACGCAACAGCACACCCCGCTCGGTCTCATCAACCGTGAACCAACTGGTGGCCAGAGACACCACCACGACCAAACCCACCGCTGCAGCGGCATAGGTAACCATTTTATTCTTCATCGAAACGTCGCGTCCCTTCGTTAAGTTGGCGGCACGATACCCTGAACCGCGTCCCAGGTGGGGTGATAAGTACGCGGACGTTGCAGTACTGATAGGGACGTCACAGTCCAACTGCCGGGCGACGGTCAAAGAAGCCTGCATAGCGCCTTCGTCGACTCACTGATACTCGATGGTAAATGCCACTTTCGCCTGCACCGGCCCGGCCGCTATTGAATAGGCACTTCTGCATGATCGACTCCCTGTCACAGAACTACTTATAGGTGATGGTGAAATTTGCCGTGGCATTCGCTGCCCCTGGCTGCGGGCCGGTGGCAGCGGTGCTGGTCTGGATGTAGCGCGCACCGAATTGCAGATTGGTCACCCCGTCCTGCACCTGCGCCACCGGGACGTCCACGCCCAAGGGCAACGGGGTGCCGTCCTGCTTGAGTACCTGCACCGCCACGCCCTTGGCGGTGGAGGAGGAGTTCAGGCCGAGGATGCCCCCATCAGCGTTAATGATCGTCGAGCCTTTGGCGCCATCCAGACGGATATTGGCGTTATTGCCCTTGAAGTAGTTCCAGCTGGGGTTGTTGGCGTAGGTGCCCGCCAGGCAGCTGTTCAAGGTGATGCCAAACGGCTGGGTATCGGTGAACGTCCCTTTGCCGTTGAATACACGTTTTTCCCAGGACCGCATCGGCACTTCGATGATGTTGCCGGTGGCTTGGGGCAGGCTGCAGCCTGCGACCGTCACGCTGCCGTTGATAAAGCCTTTGACCCACTCCAGCGGCGTGCCGGTATCGTTGAGGTCAATGCGGTAAATTTGCAGGTTATTCAAATCGTGGCGCCCCGGCGCGATAGGTCCGGTTTTTACCAGATAGGCGTTGTTGTGAAAGTTGTAAGTGTAGCCACCCGAATTGCAATCGGTATAAACCCAAGGAAAACTCTCGCTGCTAGTCGCCAGACATAAGAACGCAGGTTTGGCGACGGTCCTTACGGCCACACCAAGGCCGGGGATATTGGTTTCGTAAATCGCACCTTTGATTGAATTGCCCGCGGCCACCGCCGCCATGGTTGGTGCCTTAGGCAGCAACATGACGGCCTCTACCGTGAGCGGCTGGGTCGGACAGCCCAGCGATAGCCAAGTGTCGACAATGCCGGGGCCGACTGCGGAGCCCAGCGGAGCATCCTGAGGAATATAGGCATCGCCGAAATCGTATGTGTTGACCGTCGGTTTTTTATCGAAGCACTCCGCCCACGCCGACTCCCCAAACAGCACCTGCGCCACACCCAACGCCAGCAGCGACGTCAATGTTTTGAACCCACCGAGGCGCTTTGCCCCGGCCTTTTTCGCGTTAGAAATCTTCATTTGCTTGGTACTCCACACACAGCATCCATCACCCGATAGCCATCGGTGACCGGTGCCTGACTGATATCCAGGCGGATCGCGCAACGTTGCGCGGCTTGCTCGCCCCATTTCATGGTGTAAGTCTTGCCGTCGCCCACCGACAGCAGCACTTGCCCGCCCTGCCCGACCACGCCGGCCACACCGTCGGTGTCATCCATCACAGTGGTGCCGAACGGCAGCAGCGAGCCGTCTTGCAGGCGCACGTTGAGCAGGACTTTTTCCGAGCGGCTGGCGGCGAAGGTGGTCTTGACCACCGCGCCGCGACGCGGCGTCACGTTACTCACGCCCTCGGCAATGTCGACATTGGTGTCCACCGCGCTGGTGTCCACGGCGATACGGTTCTTGCGGTACGGTGTGACATACGGCACCAGGGCATAGCCCTTTTTGTTGGTGACGGTGCCCGGCGCGTTGAGCAGGCCCACATTCGGCGTGTCCTTGACCTCCACCAGCGCCACGGTTTCGCCCAGGGTCTGGCCGAACTCGATGCCATCGGCATGGCCGAGTACCGAACCGCTGGCGCTCACCGACGTCTGCTTGTAGCCCTGCCCAACGCTGACGCCGGCGCCCAACTGGGCGAACGGCGCGCGGTAACCGAGCAATACCGAGCCAGTGCTGCCGCGGGTTTCGCCGTGATTGGCGTCGACCGAGTAGTTGAGGTTGCCGTCGCGACCACTGAGCCCGGCGCGCTGGTCGAACGTGCCGTCGGTGTTGCGGGTGACGCTGTAGCTGCCGGTGTTGCGGGTTTGCCCGAACGGCATCGACACGGTGAACACCACTTGGTTGCTCTCGCCGAACGAGTCGGTCAGGGTCTTACTGGCGTAGACGCCGTAGGTCACGCCTTTGTGCTGAGTGTTGAACCCCAACTGCATCTGTTTATCGGTGCGGCTGGAACCCCAATAATTCTGTTGGCTCACGTTCAAATACAGCGAGCCGTAGCTGTCCAGGGCCTGGTTGATACTGGCCTCGACTTTGGTGCGCTTGCTGATACCGCCGTATTCGTTGGGCTGCTGCAGCGCCACCGCGTCACTGAAGTCCTGATAACCCTCGGTGGAATAGCGATAACCGGCGAAGCGTACCGACGTACCGGTCTCGAACGCCTTGCCGTAGCGCACACCGACACTGCGGCCCTTCTCGCTCGTGCCTTTGGTTGAAAGGCCCTGAGGGATGTCGGTCTGCGCCTGGGTCACGTCCAGCGACACCGCGCCGAGGCTGCCCAGGCTCTTGCCTACGCCCACCACGCCGGCACGATAGAAATCCGCACCGAGCAGGCCGCCGTATAAAGTCAGGTCAAATGGCAGCCCGTAGGCCAGCGAGCCCTGCACGAAAGCCGGGCGGGCACCGCCGGATGAGTCGTTGTACTCGCCCACGGTGGCGCTGTAGCGCCACGTCTTCTCACGCAGCATGTTGCCCAAGGTGGCATATGGCTGGGTGAAGCGGCGCTCACGGCCGTCGGCTTCGGTGATGATGATTTCCAGATCACCGCTGCCACTGGCGGCGTTCAGATCGTCGATTTCGAACGCACCCGGCGCCACGTAGGTGGTGTAAAGCGAATAGCCGTTCTGGCGCACCTCGACCTTGGCCTGGGTGTCGGCAATGCCACGGATCACCGGGGCGTAACCTTGCATCGAGTCGGGCAGCATGCCCATGTCGGATGCAATCTGTGCGCCGCGAAACGGGATGGTGTCGAACACATCGCCCGGGGTGAAGCTTTCGCCCAGGGTCAAGGTGCCCTTGATCGCAGTGAGGTCACGTTGCGCATAGGTGTTGCTGCGCTGCCAGGAGCGTTGGCCATGGTTGTCCTGGCGGAACGAAGAGCTTGAGCGAAAACGCCAGTCGCCCAGGTTGAAACCACCGTTGGCGTACAGACTGTATTGGCTGCCGTGGCCCTGGGCATCGCTTTGGGTCTGAGCCGCCGAAAACTGGTAGTTGAGCATCGCGGCATTGATGCCACGGTCCCAATCCTGCGGCGCCACGTAACCGGCGGCGTCGCGGCGCAGGGCAATCTGCGGCACACTGATGTCCAGGGCCAGGCGATGGGCGTCGAAGCTCACCGAGGCACCTTCGATCAGGCTGGGCAAATCCACGCAGTCCGGCAGCGCCTCGCCCGGCTTCACGAAGGCCTCGAGCTTGATTCCCAGGTCCTTGAGGAAGGCTTCGGACAGGCACGCTTTAACGTCACCGCTGGCCGCGTCTTTGGCGAACGTCATGTCCCGACGGTCGAAAAAGCTCTGGTTCAAACGCACCAGCACCGGGTAAGTCCCTGGGCCGATTGTGCCGTTATTGGCGATGGCATCCAGGTCGAGGTTAGGCCCGGCGTTGGCGCCGCCGAAACTTTGCATAAAGCCGGAATCGAATTTATCGCCACTGTCGGCCTGTGCCACGCTGCCCAGCAGCGCACTGAGGACGGCAACACACAATGGCAATGGCACCGATGGAATCGACGAACGTGGCGTGGTGAAGGTGGCGCTTCGCATAACGATACTCGACAAGCAGCCCCCGCGAAGTCACAGCGGCGAGCAGATTAAAAAAAGGGCGAAAGTGCGGCGTTAAGGCATGTTGCCCAGCGGGGCGGTCAGCGGTTCGGCGTACCCGCCAAAGTCGTTGATGAAGCTGAACATCACTTCACCGTTGTTGCCTTTAAAGCCCGGCAGCGCAAAACGCTGGGTGCTCATTGGCGCAACCATCTTCGGCTCCACCACTTCCACTTGCTGTGGACCCGCGCTGACTTTCACCGCGATAAACGACACGTGATAAGCGCTGGGGTTGTTCACTTGCAACGCGGTCTTGCCGTTGTCCTGCACCAGGCTCCAGCGCAAGGCGTTGGGCGCGTCGTAGGCCGAGCCGGGCAACTTGGCCGGGCGATAGAACAGTTTGATGCGAGTACGCATGGCCACTTTCAGGGTGTTTTCATTGCCTTTGCCGGCCACCGGGATTTCCTGGGCGTTGAAATAGAACACCGACTCACGGTCTTGCGGCAGCGCGCCTGGCACCTTCTGGATGCGCACCATTTGCTCTTTGCGCGGGTCCAGGCGGAACAGCGGCGGCGTGGCCACGAACGGTGTGGTGGTGGTGTTGTCGTCGGCCGCGGTGTTGATCCAGGTCTGCACCGCATAAGGTTGCGCGGTGGTGTTGCTGACCATGATCGAAGCGTCGCGCTTGTTGCCGTCGAACACGATACGGGTGCCGCCGAGCATCACGCCGGCCTGGCCGGCAGTGCTCAACAACACACTGCCCAGTACTACGGCTGCCAGGGGCAACCGCTTGGAAAAAAGGGATAGAGCGTGCATCTGATTCATCCTCCTGCCGCCCGGGGCCAGGCCCCGAGGCGTGTGGGACGACAGCCGCGCGTCTCGCGGCTGTCCATCGGCCGACTTACTGGTAGTCGACGGTGAACGCAGCCTTGGCGTTGGCCGGGCCGGAGGTCGCCGTGCCGGTGGCGATGTAGTTGGCTGTAAAGCGCAGCGGTTGGGTCAGGTCCAGGTACGGAGCGGAGCCCAGCCCCAGTTGCACGTCGTTGCCGTCTTTATCTTTGATCTGTACAGCGACATTGCTGGCGTGTCCGGCGTCCGGGGTGATGCCAATCCATTGGCCGCTGGCGCCGGCGGTGCCGCTCAGGGACAAGAACTTGACCACCGCTTTCTTGCCAGTGACGCTGCAGCCTGGGGCGGTAGTGTCGATGGTCAGGGTGAACGCGCCACCACCAGCCACGGCACCGGCAGTTGCCAGGGAGCTGGCAGGGACGCTGCCCAGAGACACGTCGCCGGCGCCGGCCGAACCGTTCAGGTCGCTGACCACTACCGGGCACGTGTTGTCGGTCACACTGCCGACGAAGTTGATTTCGCCGTCAGCGGCCATGGCAGCCTGAGAACCAGCAGCCAGAACCAGAGCAGCGACCAAACCTTTGAGAGCAAACTTGTTCATTTTCATATTCCAGATAAGAGAGATGTGGGGAAGCGTGAGTGCTTCGATTCGTCGTGATCGCATTGCCGCCCGGGCGGTGTGTTGTGCGTCTCAACGGGGCTCATTATCTGGAGGGGGGTACCCTTTCCACGTAGGACTAATGCCGCACGCTTGTAGGAATTTTCCTAGTGCTATTTAAAGGGCAACACGCTTCAGACCAGCTCATTGCGCCGCGCGAAGGCGGCCAGGCACACCACCGACTTGACCTTCAGCTTCACGATCAAACGGGTTTTGTAGTTGCTCACGGTCTTGATGCTCAGCAGCATGGACGCGGCGATTTCCGGGTTGCTCAAGCCCATTGCCAACTGCTGCAGGATGGCCAGTTCTCGATCGGTGAGGCTATGGATCAGCTTCAGGTCCTGGCTCTGCACTTCGCTGCGCGCCACCGAATGCATGCCCAGGTTGGGAAAGAAGGTGTAGCCGTCCATCGCTGCCCGCACTGCCTTGACCAGGTAGTTGAGGTCGTCGGCCTTGGAGATAAACCCGGCGGCGCCGGCGCGCATGCTGCGCATGGAATAGAACAGCGCCGACTGCGAGGTCAGCACCAGAAATTTGCATGACAGGCCCAGGGCGCGCACGCGGGCGATCACTTCCAGGCCGTCGAGACGTGCCAGGGTAATGTCCAGCACCATCAGGTCGGGCCGATGCTCGCGCGCCAGTTGCACCGCGTCGGCGCCGTTGTCGGCCTCGGCGACCACGTTGAACTGCTGCTGTTGCAGCACCATCCGCACCGACGCGCGAATGCACGGATGATCGTCCGCCACTATTGCTTTGAGCATAAGCCCCTCTCTGAATCGCCGCCCCGGCAACGGGGCTCAGTAGTAAACGATCTGCACCACCATCACCGCGTCGAACGGCCCGACTTTGGGGTCACCCAAGGGCACCAGGGTCGCGTTGAACGGCACGTCGATATGGCTGACGTCCGCCGCGAAGTTGGCCAGGGGAAATGGTTCGTTGATCGGCACCTGGTTGTTGCGCGCATCGCGGATCTCGATGCCGAACTGGCTGTCGCTGGCTGGCAGGATGTAGTCGCCTTGCACGCTGTTGCTCAGGAACGTCGCACCGATGTTGAGCGCGCTGCTGCATTTCTTTTCCAGTGCCAGGCTCAAAGGTTTGGTCGGACGCGGCGGCGAGAAGCCTGTGGACGACTTGCCGACCGCGCCGAAGTCGACGATGCCCGGTTCCGGCGTAACTTTAACGTCCACCGTGCAGGCCGTGCCGACGATGTTCTGCAAGCCACTGAGCTGGAACCGAAAGTTGCCGAACGGGTTACTCGGCCCACCGTTAAGGCCGTATAAACCGTCGAACTGGAATACGTCGTAGGTGTCCTGGGATGGCCGTTGCAACGGCAGCAAGCCGCGCTTGCGGATGACCACCTGGAACGCAATGGTCGGGTTAACCAGGGAACACGCCAGCATGTCTTCGGCGCTGTGTGCATCCGGGCAACCAGGGGAAACAAACCCGCTGTCCACACCTTGTGTGGGGTTGGCACTCCAGTCACCGTCCCAGGCCGTCACCTGCCTGTACACCAGGCCGAACTCGATGCCCCATGGCGTAGCGTCGAGGCCTGCGGGGTTACCGTAAAAATAGATCGGGTCGTTTTCAGCGTAGTGAATATCGAATTTCTTCCAGCACTTGGCAGAAATCACATGGGTCTTGGAGCGCCAGATGATGGTGCCATCGGGCACCGTGTCCGGCACCGAAACCGGGCCGATATAATCCGTCAGGTAGCTGCCATCGCTCAGCGACGTGCACTGCATTCCCCAACTGACCTGGGCGCACAACAGCAGCAATGCGGCCAGGCACAGTTTGCCAAGCGTCATGGTTTGACCCCGGTGCAGGTTTCTCCGGCGCATTTGAACAACGTGTCTGACTGCCCGCCGAAGTCATTCATGTTGGAGATGCGCAGCGTCTTGAAGCTCGTATTCGCCAAGGCAAAGCGTGCACCGGAAAACGGCGCGATCATGGTCGCAGGCAGCGGCACCGAGGTTTTTTCCTCTCCCGTCAACAGACCGACCACGGTGATATGGAACGGCGAAGGGTTGTCCAGCAGCAGTTGCTTGCCGGCGCTGTCGATCTTCACGTTCAAACGCAAGGCCAGATCTTCGCCACGCTCGCGCTTGACCACCGCCGGGCGGTAAAACAGCTTGATCTTGGACTGTAAGGCGATCTGCATCGCGTTCACCACCTCGGTCTTCGGCGGAATCTCGCGCACATTGAGGTAGAACACCGATTCGCGATCCTTCGGCAACCCCAGCTCCGGCAGCTTGACGATGCGCAGGATGCTGCTCTCGTTGGCCTCCATCCGCTGCAACGGTGGCAGCACCATGAACGGCGCGGTGACCTTCTGCCCCGCTTCGTTCTCGATCCAGGATTGCACCACGAACGGCAGTTGCGGGTTCTTGTTGCTCAGGGTCACGCTCACCGAGGGAGCGCTTTCCTCAAACACCAGGCGGGTACGGTCGGGGACCACGGCGGCATTGGCCAGTAAAGGCGCGCTGGCGAGCATGGCCAGGACCAGGCGGGTAAACAGGCGGTGTGCGTTTACAAAGGAAGTAGGGTGCATGGTGTTTCTCCAAAAAGTTCAGGTTCGCGCCGCTATGGCGCGCGATTCAAAGGCATTGCACAGGCTTGGGAATATCGGTGAGGGCTTGGTCCGTGGGCAGCTTGCCCACTGCACAGTGCTCGGTGTCGTTCCAGCGCACGACCAGGCGGATGTCGGCGCTGATCCCCAGCAGATAGGTCACACCGCCCTCCCCTACGATGCCCAGCTCACGGTTGTTCTGCGCGTCCTGCACCGAGGCGCCGAAGGGCACCGGGCGGCCGTCGGAGCGGGTCAGCACGATGTAGGCGTTAAGGCCCTGGCGCGCGGCGAAGTCGACGTAGCCGATCGCACCCTCGGTCAACGCCAGCCGCTGCACAGGGTTGGAAACCTCGGTGTTGAGCGGCAGTTTTTCCATGTTGATGCGCGCGTCGTAGCCCTGGAACGACGGCACACCATCCAGTACGGCATAACCGTTTTTGTTCGAATGGACCTGACCGGTCAGCGCCACGTCCGGCACACCATTGGTGGACACCAGCAGCCGCGTGTCACCGTTGATGCCGTTACCGTGGGCCGATACGCCATAGCGGGTGGCGATCAACGAACTGTCGATTTCACCGGTGACCGAGCTGTAGGTGCTGCCGTCGGTGGACACCGACGCGTTGGCGCGGTACGTCGACGTACGCTTGCCCACATAGGCGTTGACGTAGCGGTTATCGCCCACGCCGCCGTACACCTGATAGTTCAGGCCATCACCATCGTCGTGGCTGTAGCCGACACTGCTCGACGCCCCGCCGCTGCTGGAGCGCTGCATGCTGCTGGAGATGGTCGAATTGCCGCCCAGGGGCACGGTCACGCCCAGGTAGATCTGCGAGTCGTAGCGCCGACTGCTCTGGGATTGGTACGCCGACAGGTTGACGTTGACGTTCCTGACGTTACCCACCGAGAAACTGCGCGCCAGCGTCAGCCCGAAGCGTTCGGTCGGCGAGGCGTTCCAGTAGGTGGAGTGGTCGTAGGAAAGGGTGGTCGACAGCCCCGAGAATCGCTTGGAGAGCATCACCGAATAGCGCTGTTTGCTGGCATTGGACGCATAGGCGTCCGGGTCGCCCACAAACTGCGAAAAGTTGGTAAAGGTACGGTCGGAAAACCGGTAGCCCAGAAAGCGCAGGTCGGTACCCAGGCTGTCGAAGTGCTTGGAATAGTTGATGCGGTACGAGTTGCCCACCACTTTTTCGCCACTCCAGCGCAGCTTGGCACGCGAGGTGGTGACATCGGCGGACAGCGCGCCCAACGCACCGAGGTCCTTGCCCACGCCGACTGCGTTCGACAGGTAGTCGGTAGCCGCCAACACGCCGCCATAGACCGTCCAATCCAAAGGCAAGCCATAGGCCACTTCCGAGGCGACGAAACCAGGCTCGATACTGCCGCTGCCGTTTTGGCGGGGCTCACCAGCGCTCACCTTGTAGCGCAACTCGCCGGCACGGGCCAGGAACGGCACGGCGGCCGTGCTGACGCTGAAGGTTTGCTCGGTGCCGTCTTCCTCGCGCACGGTCACGTCCAGTGTGCCCTGGGCGCTGCTGCCCAGGTCCTGAATCGTGAAGGCGCCAGGAGTGACCGTGGTCGAATACAGCACACGACCCTGTTGCGACACCGTGACCCGCGCATTGGTGCGCGCCACCCCATTGATCAACGGCGCATAGCCACGCAGACTCGGCGGCAGCATGCGGTCGTCACTGCTCAGGCTGACGCCGCGCAGGGCAAAGGTGTCGAACACGTCGGAGTTCAGGTAATCCTCGCCCACCGACAATTTCGAGCGAATCGACGGCAGCGCGCGGTAGGCATACAGGCGGTTGAGCTGGAACGCCTTCTCTCGCTCGCCACGGTCCTGGGTTGTCGACTCTTGCTGGGCCTGGTAGTCGGCGCGCAGGCGCCAGGCGTCGATATTCACCCCGGCGGTACCGTAGCTTTGCAACGAGCGCGAACTTCCCGAGCCGCCCGCACCCCAGGTCTGCCGGTTGTTGGCGATCACGCGGTAATCGAGCATCGCCCCATCGAGGCCATCGCTCCAGGCGGCAGGCGGGATGTAAGTGGGATCGTCATACTCGAATGCAGCCTGAGGCAGGCTGATCGCCAGGCGCGCGAGGTTTTTCTGGTATTTGACGCTGGCCCCTTCGATGCCGCTGAGGTCGACACACTGGCCGTCGGCCAGGCGCGGTAGACCTTTGAACACAGCCGGCTTGAGGCCAAACGTGGCCACCCATGCTTCGGGCAGGCAGGCATAACTTTCCTGCCCGCTGGCATCGGCTTTGAATTCAACGGAACGGGTGCCGAAATAACGCTGGTTGACACTGGTGTCCAACAAGTAAGTGCCAGGCACTGTGTATTGCGCACGCGTGAACTGACCGAGGCTGATATCGTCATTATTGTCGATATTCAGAAACTCGTTATTGAACTCCACGGCATAGGAATACTGCGCAGCGGAAGTTAATAAATAGATCACGATAAGTTTGCGGCAGTACACGGAAAGTACCCTATCAATATGTTTTGGCAGGCAAGAAAAAAGGGGCTTTCACCCCTTTTATCCAGAGCTGCTTAAACCGTTGAATCAGTTGTAAGCAACGGTGAAGTTGGCGACGCTGTCTGCTTCACCGGTGGTTACGGAAGCGGCGGTGGCTTCGTACATGGCAGCGAAACTCACTGTGTTGTTACCGTTCTGCAGCAAGGTCGGAGCAACCTGCTCCTTGCCGTTTTCCAGCAGTTCGCCGGCACTGCTCTGCAGGCGGATACCGACGTTCTGAGCCAAACCGGTGGTGGCGAACAGGGCCGGAACAGTTGGATCAGTGGTGCCAGTGAAGGTGAAACGGGCGTTCTTGTAAGTCGTGGTATCACAATCGGTCAGGACGATGTCGAAGCCTTTCGGCTCCGAGCGGTCGGCAATTTTCTTGAACCGGTTGGAAGGCACCTGGCCCAATGGCACGGTCTGGTCCAGGGAGTTGGCATCAATGCCGCATGCGCCGGAAACGATTTCACCGGTAAAACGTATAACACCTGGGTTGCCGGTTGGTGAAGACGCCGCGTTGGCGAAAGAAGCAAGGCTCATAACTACGGTAGCGGCGGTAACAGCGACAATCTTTTTCATTTAATGTTTCTCAGAGAAAGTAAGTGATCGGACCAGTTGGCCTGGCTTCGCAACCTTATCGGTAGTGGCAACTTCACTTATTTTAAGCACAAGTGCTGAATCGACGACTGAAGCCGAACAACTCCATCGCGCTGGTTATCCCCATAACGCTTTAATGTTCAACCAGCTTTCGAAACAGTGATGCCGTACTGACTTAGTAAAGAGGCCTGAGCAATGTTGCTCCGAGGAGAATAATGCGCGATGGGACTTACCGCTCTCGTAGGGGTTTTCTCTTCGAGATGTAGGAATTTTCCGCAGGACAATTCAATCGCGATCAGCTCACCCAGATTGACGAAACCTTGCGCTGAAGCGAGCAAGCTTGTTTGCGCGGGGCGCGCAGCGGCCCCAAACCGGACGGCTGGGGTTTATCGCAGAGAACACCGTTTAAAGATGCGGCTCAAGCCGTTCTTTCAAACGTTCCATCGCGCCCAGCAACAGGTCGACGGCTTCGGGCAGTGTCGCGGCATCAGGGCTGTCACAGGCCACTTCCAGGGCTTCGCAGCAACGGATCAGTTCCTCGGCGTGGATAATCCGCGCGCCGCCCTTGACGCGGTGCGCCAGGTCGGCCAAGCCCGGCAGATCGTGCTGGGAAAACAGCAGCATCAGGCGCGCCATGTCTTTGTCATTGCTGAGCATCAGGTCGTTGAGCAGGCGACTGATGGACGCGGCGTCGCCTCGCGTCAGTTGGCGCAGGCTGGTCATCTCGATACTGTCCGGAGCGTCATCACGCCGTGACGGCGGCTGTTCTTCCAGCGGCGGCAGCTGCGGCAGCTGCGGTGCGACAGAGGCCAGCCGTGCGCTGAGGTGCTTGAGGCTGATGGGCTTGAACAAACAGTCATCCATACCCGCAGCCAGGCAGCGATCTTTTTCCTCGGCCTGGGCATTGGCCGTGAAGCCAAGAATCAGGCACGGAGCCAGCTCACGGCTGCGCTCATCGTCACGGATCGCGCGGGCCAGTTCGTAGCCGTTCATGATCGGCATGTTGCAGTCGGTGATCACTACATCAAACGGGCGCGACAGCCAACTGCGCAGCCCATGGGCGCCATCCTCGGCGTCCTCGACCCGGTGGCCCAGGTAGCTCAGCTGCTGAATCAACAGCAGGCGGTTGGCCGGGTAATCATCGATAACCAGAATATTCAGCGGCCGCCCAGGCGCCTGGACCTCCAGCGCGGGTGGTGCGACTTCAGTCAGCGGTGCCATCACCGTCAGGTTCAACTGCACCACCACCTGCGTGCCCCGCCCCACCACGCTGTGCAACTGCAGTTCACCGCCCATCATTTCGCACAACGTGCGGCTGATCACCAGACCCAGGCCGGAGCCGCCGTGCAGCGACTGGTTGTTGGAATTGGCCTGGCTGAACGGTGCGAACAGGCGTCGCTGATCGGCCTCGGAAATGCCGCAGCCGGTGTCCTCGACCTCAAGGGTGATACCCAGGCGCTCATGTTCGGCGCTGCCATTGACCCGCACGCTCAATCGCACCTGGCCGCTCTCGGTGAACTTGATCGCGTTGCTCAGCAGGTTGGACACCACCTGTTTAAAGCGCATCGGGTCGATCAGCACATCGCAATAGGTGCCGGCATCCAGCTCCAGCACCAGGCGTAGATGTTTCTGCCGTGCCACGCCATCGAACACCCGCACCACCGACTCAAGCAGTTCGCGCAGGTTGGCGCGCTCCGGGGCCAGCGACAGACGCCCGGACTCAATGCGCGCGATGTCGAGGATGTCGCCGATCAGGTCCAGCAGACCGCGGGCCGCGCCTGAGGCCACCTCGATAGCGAAGCGATCCATCACGCCCTGGTCGGCTTTTTTCAAGGCCATTTCCAGCATGCCGATCACCGCGTTCATCGGCGTGCGGATTTCGTGACTCATGGTCGCCAGGAAGATGGTCTTGGCGCGGTTCGCATCGTCGGCGCTCTGCTTGGCGCTTTGCAACTGCGCCAATAAGTGCTGACGCTCGCTGACATCAATCCAGCCGGCGATCATCCCGGCCACTTCACCGTCGTGGCCGCGGTACGGCAGGATCCAGTGATAAATCGTCAGCACACGCCCGTCGGGCATGGTCAATGGTCGATCATGGGCCTGGGAAGTACCCTTCTCCATCGCCTCCAGGTAATCGCGGTGATAGTCGGCGGCTTCGCCGATGCCCCCCAGGCCGCCATCGATCAGGGTTCTACCGATCACCGTGTCACGCTCGACATTGAAGACTTGCAGGTAACCGGCGTTGCAGATCACCAGCCGCCCCTGACGGTCGCGCACATAAATCGGGTTGGGTGTGCCGTCGATCAACACCCGCATGAATTCCATCTGGTCATTCAGCGCCAGCTCCGCCAGTTCGCGGCGCCGCACCTGGCGACGTAAGTACGCGATCCAGGCGATGGCCAGCAGCAGCAGGACACTGGCAAACACGAAGCCTTGGATAATCGCGCTGCGATGACGCATCCAGTAGCTGTCGTCAGTCAGCAATTCACCGCGCCAGTTGTCGCTCAGTTCACCCATCTCTTCGGGGCTGATGCTGAGCAGGCCCTTTTCAAGGATCGAATAGAGTTCCAACGCACCCCGGTCGGTGGCGAATGCCACGCGGGCTGGCTCGGTGCCGACGGTGCTGCCGATCTGTAAACGGTCGCGGTATTGCCGCGAGATCAAGTAGCGCGCGCTGACCAACGAATTGATCGCGCCATCGGCGCGGCCCTGGGCGACCATTTCCATGGCGTCCAGCGAGCTTTCGGCGGTGACCGTGCGCACCTCGGGAAAGGTGTCGTGCACGTATTGCTGCAACAGATTACCGCTGATCACCGCCAAGCGCTTGCCGGCCATCTCATCCAGGATGCGCGGCGCACCATCGCCCGCCGGCGTTACCAGCACAAACGGCACGGTCAAGTAAGGCCGGGTGAAGCGCAGCTCGCCTTCGCGCTCGGAGCTGGGGGTGAAAGCGGCGAGCATGTCAGCCTTGCCCGTAGCCACCTGGCTGACCAGGTCGTTAACCGAGTCAAGGTGCACCACATCGAACTTGAGCCCGGTGCGCAGGCTGATCTTGGCCAGCACATCGGCGCTGATACCACGAAAACGCCCGTGCTCATCCAGAAAAGTAAACGGCAGGAAGTTCTCGTTAATGGCGACCTTGATGCGCGGATGTTTTTTTAACCAGGCGTACTCGTTACGGCTCAAGTCGAGTTTCTGTTTACCCAATACCGAAGTCCCTCCCGCCCCCCAGCGACGCAGGATCGCCATGCGTTCGTTGGTCGGAATTGCCGCCAGAGCCTTGTCGACCACCTGCACCAGGGCGGCATTATGCGGCGCGAAGGCGAACGCGAACGGCTGAACTTCCATGCGCGAGAAGTCCGCCAGCTGCACATTATTGAGGTAATTTTTGCTGATCAGGTAGTTGGAGGTAATCGCATCGCCCAAGTACACATCGGCCTGGCCGAACGCCACGGCACCGAGCGCGCTGAGCGCCGAGGTGTACAGGCGGATATCAGCCTTCGGGTAGTAATCCTCCACAGCCTTGGGCGGCAGGTAATTGTCCAGCATCGCCACCTTCATGCCGGCGAGGTCATCGCTCAGCACCGGGGCCTCGCCCTCACGGGTGACCAACACCGGTTGGTCGTCGGCATAGGCGCTGGACATCAGCAGCGCTGCATCCTGCGCCTCGTACCCGTTGGCGCCGCCGACCATATCCACCCGGCCCTCTTTGAGCGCCGTCAATGCCTCGGTTCGCGAAGGGTAACGATGGACCACCACCGGGGTGTGCAGCAATTGCGCGATCAACTGCGCATAGTCGGCGGTGAGACCTTCATAGTCGCGGCCGCTGACGCTGATGCCGAGGGGGGGAAAGTCCGGCGCGGAGGTCCCCAGCACCAGGCTGCCCTTCTGACGCAGCAACCGCCATTCCTGCTCATTGAGCTGGACCTGGTAATCCTTGACGTCGGAACGGCCGAGTACCTTCAACACCATCGGTTCCTGATCGGCCCGTGCCGCCATCAACAGAAACGGTGCCAGCACCACTACCAGCCAGCTGCGCAGTAATGAGCGCATCTAGATCAGGTTATTGCGCTTGGCGAAATCGGCGAGGTACACCACCGATTTCACGTTGAGCTTTTCGATCAGCCGAGTTTTGTAAGTGCTCACCGTTTTGGCACTCAACAGCAACCCGTCGCCGATTTCCTTATTGGTCAAGCCGATGGAAAGTTGCTGCAAAATCGTCAACTCACGGTTGGACAGGCTCTGGATCAAGTCCAGGTCGGTGGCGTCGGTGTCTTTACGCCGCACCGAGCTGTTAGGCAGGTCCGGGAAAAACGTGTAGCCGCCCATCACCGCCTTGATTGCCTTGACCAACTCATCCAGGCCGTGGGTCTTGGAGATATAGGCCGCAGCGCCGGCTTTCATGCAGCGATTGGAATAGAACAGCGGCGACTGAGACGTGAGCACTAGAATCTTGCTGGGCAGCTCCAGTGCGCAGATACGATTGATCACTTCCAGGCCGTCGAGCTTGGGCATGGCAATGTCGAGGATGATCACATCCGGGGCGTGCTCGCGTGCCAGCTGCACGGCGTCGGCGCCATTGTCGGCTTCCCAGACCTCGCCATAACCTTCCTGCTTGAGCAGCATGCAGACCGAAGAACGAATGAAGGGGTGGTCATCCACCACTAATGCTGTGTTCATTTGAACCCCTGTAAGGCATCACTAAAACTGGCCATGGGTACGACAGGAATGCGCAAGCGTGCAGGTTGAACGCGGCAAACCTTATCGCACAGCCGACAGCCAAGTCGCCATAAGCTGTAGGAAGTATCGTCGCTTTTCTGAAGAACCTAAACTTTCTTTAAAACCGGTGCCGGCAGCGTCTCCAACCATCGCAGGAAAACACCCGCATTCATCGGCAATGCCAGGTGGTAACCCTGGCCGATGCGGCAGCCCATGGCCGTCAATGTGTCCTGCATGGTCTGGCTGCTGACCCCTTCGATCACCAGTTCCATGTGCAACGCACGGGTCAAGGCCAGCGCGCCCGCCACTACGGCGCGGCTGCCGGGGTTGACCAGGTCGTGGATCACCGAACCGTCCAGTTTGAGCTGGTTGAACGGTAGTTGACCGAGCATCTTCAACGACGAAAACCCCATGCCGAAGTCATCCACCGCCAAGGAACAGCCGAGCATGCGCAGGCACACCAGGTTTTCCTGGGTGGCGGGTTTCAGGGCCAACAGGCCGTTTTCGGCCAGTTCGAAGGTGAAGGACTCACCGGGCAGTTCATGCCACAGCAAGGTGCGCTGGATATGCTTGACCAGTGCCGGGCCGTCGAGCTGCGAGGCGTGCAGGTTGAATGACAGCTCCAGATCGATCCCCTGCAGGCGCAGTCCCTGCAGCAGGCCCATGGCCTGGTCGAACAATTGCTTGAACATCTCGTCGATCAGGTTGTATGCCACCATCCCCGCCAGAAACACCTGGGGCAACAGCACGCCTCTGGACGGGTGTTCCCAGCGCACCAGCACTTCGGCGCCCGCCAATTGCCCGGTGTCCATGACGCGTTTGGGTTGGTACCAACCACGAAATTCCCCCAGGGCCAGGCCCAGGCGCAGATCCGCCTCACTGGGCTGCTCCATATTGGCGAGCGAGGCACTGCTCCCAGCGTCGGCGGGTCGACGGTACTGGCTCAGCACTTTGTGTAACGAACGCAGGCTCAACGGGCGGTCGAAGACGCCGATCAGCGCCAGGCCACCGAACGACGGCATGTGCCCCAGTGCACGGCGAATATCCGGCGGCGTATCAACCGCCAGAATCAGCGCTTCGGCCAGGCCTTGCTGACTGACTCTGTCCAGAAACTCCAGGCCCTGGCGATCGCGACCGGTGATGTCACACAGCACCACATCCACTGCGCCCTGTTGCCGTAAATGCATCAATGCCTGATCGCCATCCACGGCCAGCACCAGATCGCGCGCTCCCAGACGCTGGAGCATCTTAACCAGCGCACTGCGCTTGAAACCTGGGTTCTCAACAACCAGCACACGTGGATAAGCCATCGGCTCAAGTCCCTTGGCAGCGAACAGTGTCTAGATGGCCAGCGCCGAATGGGCGCACGAAGAATCTGTATTGGTCGTAGGCAGCGAGTTCAGATCGTAGATGTAGGCGCTGCGAATATTGCGGCTGCGCCGGATAAAGTCAGCCATGTCCACACCGGCTTCGGTCGCCAGGGAAGCATTGACGATGACCAGGTCGAAGATCCAGGCATCGGCCTGGGTCAGCACGTCAAGTTCGTGGTAAGACGCTACCGGCGCGATGCGATACTGGCCCAGCAGGTTCAAGCGTTTTTCGATCAGCAGCCGTTGGCTGTGACGTTTGTCGGCGATCAGTATCCGCAGGCGTTGCATGGTCATGGCAGTCGGTTCCCGCACAATGAATGGAGTGGTCGTTTGCTTACAAGCGATAGGCCATCCTAGGCAGGGACCGGCTCAAACAGAGAAGGAAAACGCCCGCAACCGTGTAGGGCTTTTCCTACAGATTGTTGGATGGCGATGGTTGCCGTTGCAGCCATTGCAGAAAATTCGCTTCATTCATTGGCCGCGCGTACAGATAGCCCTGACCCACTTCACCACCCAGGGCCAACAATTGCGCGCGTTGCGTCGGGGTTTCGATGCCTTCGATCACCACGTTCATGCCCAAAGCGTGACCGAGGGCCAGGGTGCCACAGATCACCGCTCGGCAACGTGGCTCGTCGTCCAGCGTGCGGATGAACTCACCATCAAGCTTGATCTCGTTGAAGGGCAACTGGCACAGGCGCTGCAACGAGGAAAAACCGGCGCCGAAATCATCGATGGACAAGCGGCAGCCCATCATGCGCAAGCGCACCAGGTTTTCCAGGTTGGGCACGGCAGCCTCCAGCAGCCCGACTTCCGTCAGCTCAAAGGTCAGGCACGAAGCGGGTATGGCATGCAGACGCAGGATGCCCTTGATGGTCGCCACTAACGCAGGGTTGGCCAACTGCGACGCGTGCAAGTTGAAGGCGGTGTTTATCTGGAGGTCAAGTTCGCGCAGTCGACGTTGAAAGCTCAGCACCTGATCGAGTTGCGCGAACAGCAGCGTATCTATCAATTCCAGGCGTTCCAGCACCGGCATGAAGGACGCCGGCGTCACTACCCCCAATGTCGGGTGCTGCCAACGGCACAATATCTCCGCCCCGCAAACCTCGCCGGTCAGCAGATTGAATTTGGGTTGATACCACGGCTGGAACTGCTGCTCGGCGATGGCGGTGCACACCTGCTCCTCGGTGGCCAGCCACACTTCTGGTCGCGCCTGTTTACTCACCGATGAATTCAAGTATCTGTTGATCAACTGCCGCAGCACATCACACGGCAACGGTTTGCCTACATCGCCGAGCAAATCCAGCCCTAGGATTTTGATGATCTGATGGATCGACCGACGCAGATCGGCGGGCAGCGAGCTGCTGATAATGATCGACTTGACCTGCCCTGACACACCTACCCGCTTCAAGAACTCCAACCCGTCCATGCCCTCCATTTGCAGGTCGCACAGAGCAATATCCACCCGTCCGACGGCATCCAGCACCGTTAACGCCTCGTAGCCATCGCTGGCTTCGAACACCTCATCACAGCCGAGGGAACGCAAGAGGTTTACAGCGACGGAGCGCTGAAAAACATGATCTTCGAGGACCAGAACGCGAAGCGGTAAACGGGACATGGGCGGCGGCTCTTGGGTTGGACGGTGCAAGTCTGCGTGCGATCGGGCTCTATTTGCGCATGAAAAAGCCTTTCTGCGTGTAGGAAAATTCCCAGCAACATCACCATGCTCCAAGCGGACGTTATTCCGTCATCAATGGGCATCATAGTAAGAGGCTCGCCAGCGCCAGGAGCCCATCAATGATTCGCAAAGCACTCCCCTGCGACGCCCCGGCGATCGCCCAGGTGCATATCCGCAGCTGGCAGCACGCCTATCGTGACCTGATGCCTGCCCACTACCTGGACTCCCTGGACGCAACCCTGGCTCGCCGTGAAACACACTGGCGACGCGCGCTTGAGTCCGAGCAGTCATGCGTATGGGTCGCACAACTGAACGAGCAAGTCATTGGTTGGATCTGCGTCGGCGCCAGCCGTGACGAAGATTTTACCGGGGGCGATGTGGGTGAGATCGAAGCCCTCTATGTCATCGCCAGCCATTGGCACACCGGCGTCGGGCTGGCGTTGTGGAACGCCGGTGTGCGGGCGCTGAAGGCACAGGGCTTTAAGCGCGCGACACTTTGGGTCCTGAGCGGTAACGAACGGGCTCGGCGTTTTTATCAGCGGGTGGGGTGTCTAGAAGAAACCGGCAGTCGGCGCCCGCTTGAACGGGGTGGTGCCAGCCTGGCAGAGGTGAGATACGGCTTCTCCTTACACACAACATAACGCTGTGGTGGCCAGAGAGAAGCTCTAGAGATTGCCCTGCCGCCCCGCCCAACCTTATGCTCGACGCTCCCCGCTCACCCGCACCCGGAGCCGCCATGGACCTCGCCACCCTCGCCCTCTTCCTCCCCGCCTGCTTTGCGCTGAACATGGCGCCCGGCCCGAACAACCTGCTGTCGGTCAGCAACGCGACGCGCTATGGCTATCGCACCTCGTGCCTGGCCGGCGTCGGCCGCCTGTTGGCGTTCGCCGGGATGATCGCCCTGGCCTCGGCCGGCCTGGCAGTGGTGCTGCAAACCTCGGAGCTGCTGTTCTACGCGATCAAGCTGCTCGGCGCGGCGTATCTGTTGTATCTGGCGGTGCAGCTATGGCGCGCCAATCCCGAGGCGCCGGCCGACTCCGCGACCGCCAAAGTCGGCGTGTGGGCGCTGGCGCGTCAGGAGTTTCTGGTGGCGGCGGGCAACCCCAAAGCCATCCTGATCTTTACCGCCTTCCTGCCGCAATTCGTAGTGCCCGATCAGCCCGTCACGCCGCAATTCGCCGTGCTCGGCGCGATGTTCCTGGTGCTGGAATGGATCGCTATCTGCCTCTACGCCTTTATGGGCCTGCATATGCGTCGCTGGTTTGCCGAGCCGCGTGGCAAGCGCTGGTTCAATCGCTGCTGTGCAGGGTTGTTGTCGGCGGCGGCGTCCGTGTTGCTGATGGCCCGCCGGGCGTAAAGCGCGTGGTCTAGACTGTGTCCACCCCTTCACGGCGGAGACCGATCATGCCCAGCAAAAATACCGTCTGCCTCTGGTACGACGGCACGGCCGAAGACGCCGCGCGCTTTTACGCCAAGACCTTTCCAGACAGCAGCGTGGACGCCGTGCACAAAGCGCCCGGCGACTACCCGTCAGGTAAGCAGGGCGACGTGCTGACGGTGGAATTCCGCGTGATGGGCCTGCCGTGCCTGGGCTTGAACGGCGGGCCGATATTCCCGCAGACCGAAGCATTTTCGTTCCAGGTGGCCACTGACGACCAGGCCGAGACGGATCGTTACTGGCACGCGATCATCGACAACGGCGGCCAGGCCAGTGCCTGCGGTTGGTGCAAGGACAAGTGGGGCGTGTCATGGCAGATCACGCCGCGGGCGTTGACCCAGGCGATTACCCATCCCGACGCCGCCACCGCCAAGCGCGCCTTCGACGCGATGATGGGCATGGGCAAGATCGACATCGCCGTCATCGAAGCGGCGGTGAACAGTCCCCAGCTTGGCAAAAAAATCTAAAGATCAACCTCCGGCGGCCGTCACCCTGGCATCCCCGAATGGACTCAATGAGGCTCATGTGCGCGTTTTAACTTCTGTATTGCTTGCCGGTGGCATCGCCAGCCTGTCCGGTTGTGTCACCCAGTCCGGCAAGGTCGAGCAGATGCTCGCCGACACGCTGGCCCAACCGCTGGTGGAAAACAGCATCGTGCGCGAAGGCGACCTGCTCAGTTTCGAGCTGCTGATGCCCGACTCCACCGGCGGCGTGCGGCGCACCATGCAGTTCGAGGCGGCGTGCTCGACCAGGCAATTGCACCTGCTGTACCTAGATGGCTCCCAGCGCGTGTACCCGCTCAAGGCCGGGCGCTATACCGAGGCGCGCAAACTGTCTGACACGCTGTACACCGCGTTGGCCGCCAACCAGACATTCGTGCGTGCCTGTGCCGAAACGCCAGCACCGGACTGGCGCCTGGTCCAGACCGATGCGCGCGATAACTGGGTGCTGCTCGACGCCGCCAGCCTCAAGACCGTGCAGGGTGAAACCCGTTTCTGGGCCGCCTTCGATAACCCGACGGTGCTCAATGACCTGCCCTATGACGCGCCTTATGCGCAAAAACGCCAGCACTTTGCGGTGTCCTGCGCCAGCGGCACGTACAAGGAACTGGCCGGCTACGACCTGGACGTGCGCAACCGCGTGAGCGATGGCCGCGTCGACAGTTTCCCGACGCCACAACCCATCGCCGGCAGCGACGCCGACTATGTATTGCTGTTCAACACGGTGTGCGCCAACCCCGAAAAAATCGCCAAGCTGGCGCCCTTCAAGCCGCGCCTGAAAGCGCCGGCGATCATCGCCCTGTCGTCGGTGCAGCCCCAGGTGCTGGCCGCGCTTGCGCCGTTCAACCAGGACAAGCCCGCGCGCACCTTGAAGTACGTGCACTTCACCGGCACATCGACCCTCAAAGGCAAGACGTCCAACAGCACCAGCGAGCACTTCATCAGCCAGGACAAGGCCAGTGGCCAACTGCAGATCGTCCATCGCGGCGACGGCTATGAGTCCCAGTCGGTGAGCTGGCGCAACCTGGTCTCGCTGGTATCGAAGACAACGTACGGCGGCACCGGCATGGCCGAAAGCTCGACCTTGACGCAGTTGAGCTTGACCGGCAATTGGAAAGCCCTGCCCGTCGGCGAAACCGTGGTCTACCAGACCACCCGCTCGACACTCAACAGCCTGGTGGGCAGCTATAACAAGGTGCAGACCAACCGCTGCGTCGTCGAACGCCAATTGCCGGCCCGCGAACTCAACCCCAACCTGCTGGGGAACGCCAAGGCCTTGTCATGCCGCACCGATGACGATAAGTACAACCGCGTCGAACATCTGTACTACCTGAGCGATTACGCCTACTTCTACGAATCGAGCACGGACAAGAACGAGTTTTTCTACGCCGATACGCGCATCGATAAGTTCGAATAACAGGTAAACCCCACCGCCTGGCTTTGGGGCCGCTGCGCAGCCCGGCGCAAGCAAGCTTGCTCACCACAGGGAAGCGCGGTGCGACCACTCTCTGTGGTG